>DEYT01000131.1:44714-62199 GCA_002364975.1 Opitutia bacterium UBA3151
GAGAAGATCGAGGAAGGAAATAAAAGTTCTTTAATTCCCTATTCCATGATCAGTGGGGTGGTTCCCGACAAAGTTCAATTTCTGAGCAATCAATGGCAAGACCATCATATCGCTTTAAATCAATGGGCCGCAACTGACTTGAATGTTTCGATCGGTGATTCGATTAGGATTAGTTTTTACACGGTCGGGGAAAGAAGAAAATTAATCGAAGCTTCCCGAAGCTTTGAACTGCAAAAAATTCTTCCGATGCCCAAGACCGTACCAGAAGATCAGGAAAGTGATTGGACCCCCCGTTTCCCCGGACTTTCAGATGCAGATTCATGCGGTGAGTGGGATACTGGAATTCCTATTGTGCATGAAGTACGGGTTCGGGATGAAGATTATTGGGATGAATTTCGTGGGAGTCCTAAAGCGTTTGTTTCCCTGAAAGCGGCACAGGAAATGTGGGGAAACCGCTGGGGTTCTTTAACCGGGATAAGGACGAGTAGGAAGAACCTCAGCAGGGAAGAGCTTGGTTCTCAATTACGGCAGAATTTAAAGGCTGAAGATGCAGGTCTGATCATTCAAAGTCTTCGATCGGATGTAAGGGAATCAGTCGAGACTCCGGTTGATTTTGGTCAGCTTTTTATGGGCTTTAGTTTTTTTGTGATTGTAGCAGTTCTTGCGATTACCGGTATGCTCTTCTCTTTCTCGATGCAACAAAGAAATCATCAGGTTGGACTCTTGCGGGCATTGGGTTGGAAGACCGGTAAAATTCGTCTGGTCTTTTGGGGGGAAGGAGCCCTAGCGGCAATCATGGGTTCTTTGCTAGGTGTCTTACTTGCCGCCAGCTATGGCAAACTAATCCTAGACTTATTGAGCGGGGAATGGTCCGGGGCGGTGTCAGGTACAAGTTTTGTTTATGATGCTCGAGTACTTTCCATGGTCATTGGATGTGTAAGTTCTGCAACCATTTGCTTTGTGGCTATGGTGTGGTCGACAAGGAAGCAGATAAAGAAAGAACCAAGAGAGCTTTTAATGTCTGGAAATCAGGGATGGAATCATGGATTATTTGATGACAAGAAAGGAAATAGATACCGCTGGCTTGGATGGATCTGCCTAGTTTTCTCTGTTGGTTTAGCATCAATAGTTGGGCTTTCAAGTGGCATGGCATCGATGACTTTTTTTGGTGCAGGAGCCCTATTTCTGATTGGCGGACTCTTCTTATTTCGGGCTCAGCTCGGAAAATTGATTCACCACAATCACAAACTTTCTGAGATCAAGGAATTGAACCAGAGAAACTTGGGCAGACGGGCAGGTCGTAGTTTGGTTACCGTTGGCTCGATGGCAGCAGGTGCCTTTCTCGTGGTAAGTACTGGTGCCTTTCGTAAAACAGCTCCCCCTTCATCGGAAGAACTTAGATCCGGCATGGGAGGGGTCAGCTTTTGGGGAGAAAGTGCGTCTCCGATTTATGATGATCTCAATGAGGCAGAAGCGATTGAACTTTTTGATTTGAATGAAAGTATTTTAACAAATTCAAAGGTGATCCCATTGCGTTTGCGAGAAGGAGATGATGCCAGTTGCTTGAACCTCAACAAGGCATTACGTCCCAGAATTTATGGGGTCAAACCCAGTGACTTTAGTGGCCGTTTTGAATTTGCCGAAGGGAACTGGGAGTCTCTGAATAAACCCCTAGCCAGCGATGCAGTGCCTGCACTCGTGGATCAAAATACCATGATGTGGGCATTGAAAATGGGGATTGGAGATCGTATCGAATTTCGTGATGGAGATGGGAAGCCTTTTGAAGTTGAATTAGTTGGGAGCTTGAAGGGGTCGATGTTACAGGGTGCCTTGTTTATCAATGAGGAAGACTTCCTCGAGAAGTTCAAACAGCAAGGAGGGTATCGTAGTTTCATGCTCACGGGAAAGTTCAAAGAAGCACGCAATTTAGCATTGCATCTAGAGGACCGAATGTATCAGCACGGGATGGAATTTCGTGAATCCAAGGATCGGTTGATGGAATTGCAAATGGTGGAAAATACTTATCTTTCAATCTTTCAGGGACTGGGTGGATTGGGCATGCTGATTGGAACCTGCGGTCTTGGGCTGGTGGTTGCAAGGAATGTAGTCGAGCGTGGTCCGGAGTTTGGATTATTTGAAGCTCTCGGATTTCAATTCAAGCAGTTGAAAATGCATGCGTTTTTTGAGCATGTCCAGCTTGCATTATGGGGAATCCTGGTAGGTTCTATCGCGGCGGTTCTGGGAATTGCACCAGCTTTGTTTGGAGGAGTCATGGAGAAGCCAAGCCTTGGATTTCTCTGGTTTTTCGTATCGCTTGCCATTCTCGCTTTATTCTGGATTTGGATTGCGATTAATATGACCCTTCGAAGAAGCCAACTTACTTTATTGAAAAATGAATAACGTCCTTTTTAAAACGATTCGACTTTTGAGGTTAGTAAAACAAAACACCATCTTATCCTTATTATGCGTCTTCGCTTGCCAGCATCTCGGTGTAGCAGAAGAAGAACCTGTTTCCGTTGCCAATAATTTGATTAAAGAAATGGGTTCTGGCTGGAACCTTGAGTATCATGAGGATTTTTCGGGTTGTAGGGTTGGGGAAGAACCGGAGAGCTTATTTATCTTGGATGGCCATTATTCCGTGCAAGAGGAGAGCAAGGGTCAAAAATACTTGCAGCTACCTGGAACTCCAATGGGAGACTTTGGTTTGTTATTCGGCCCCCGAATTAAAGACCGAGGATTGGCTTTAAGGTTCTCTTTTTTTGCGACCAAAAAAGGGCGTCGAATGCCATCGATTGCTGCGGGAATTGGTGGGGTTCGGTCTTTACGGCTTCGCCTAAATCCTGCGGCAAGAAGTTTGGTAATCTCACATGATGAAACCATATTGAAACAAGTTCCTTTTGTCTGGAAAGAAGGAATTTGGTGGAATGTTTGTTTTCAAGCCACTCCTACTAGCAAAAATTTAATACGGATGAAGTGCAAGCTCTGGCCCAAGCAGGAGCAAGAACCTAAGGCTTGGTTTTTGGATCAGGAATTTAAGCAGGAGTATGAAGGCGGGAAGTGTGCGTTGTGGGGAGTACCGTATGCGAGCACTCCCATTCTTTTTGATGATCTTTTCATTTTCTCTTATCTGTAAAAAAAGGTCTTGTGAACCACCATACAATCTTGGCTACAAAAATTTATAGTTTTTCAAAAAAGAGGGGATTATTGAGCAGGATGGACTTCTCATTCTTTATTTCTTTAAGGAGGTTAATCCCATGGTTTTCAATATGGTTTTTTTCGCTTGGTTATGGAAAGACAAGTAGTTTTAATTTTGAAAACGAGATCATTCCATTACTCGAAGAATATTGTTATGATTGCCATGGGGAAGGGGCGAAGAAGGGAGGTTTTAAAATCGATGAACTGATTGGACTTGGAGCATTCAAGCAAAACCAAAAAAAATGGGATCGGGTCTGGAAAAATTTAAACAACCGGAATATGCCACCTGCTAATGTTTCCCAGCCTTATGATCCCGAGATTTCCAAAATTTTAACCTGGATCGAGGAAGCCTCGTTTCGGCCCGACCTTGTCGAGGAGGATTTTGGAAATGCAAGGTTGCGAAGATTAAATCGCACAGAGTATGAAAATACGATCCAAGACATTTTTGGGATCGAGATTGATGCTGAGAGTTATTTCCCTGCGGATGACACTGGATATGGATTTGATACTATTGGTGAAGTACTCACCTTATCCCCCTTGTTGATGGAGAAGTATCTGGGGATGGCAGAGGTGGTGATGCAAAAAGTGTTAGGTCCAATCCAAGAGGAGAACGAATCCGTACAATTTTTTGCAGAAAATATTGAGGGTGGCAGGCAATATGAAAGCCTTCGAGTTTTGCCCCAGCGAGGAAGCTTTGAAATCAATCATACCAGTACCATAAAAGGAGAATACGAAGTCAAGGTCTGGGCCTCTGCAAGTAGAGCAGGTAATGAATTTGCAAAGATGCAGGTTCAAGTAAATGGCCGAGAAATCCAAACCTTTTCCATTGAATCCGAGTATCCAAGAAAATCGATTTACAGGTTATCTTTTCAGGGAAATGAGAATCAACGAAATAAGATTAGCTTAATTTTCACCAATGACTTCTATGACCCGAAAAACAGGAATCCTAAACGGCGGGACCGAAACCTTTATGTGGAGAAAATCGAAATATTAACTCCCAAAGACTTAAACTTGTGTTTCAGAGAAAGTCGACTTCGACTGCTTGGAGAATCAGAGACGCAAAATATCAAGGATCACCACGCCCTATTTTCCTTTAAAAAATGGCTGCCTAGAATTTATCGGACCGACTTAAACTCAGAAGATTTTACCAAGCATGAATTTTTCTACCGAGAAATGAGGGCAAAAGGTCTAGCATCCATCGAAGCGGTAAGGCAGACTTTTAAAGCAGCATTAATTTCTCCCCGTTTTATTTTTCGAGAGGAGTCAATGGATTTTGCTAAGCCTGACAAAATCGATGAATTTGCCCTGGCCCACAGATTATCCTACTTCTTATGGAGCTCCGTTCCCGACGATACTATGTGGGAATTAGCAAAGAATCGGGAATTAAGAAAAAACTTAAAAAAAGAATTCCAGCGGATGCTTTCGGACCCGAAGATAAATGCTTTCATTGAGAATTTTTCTGGACAATGGTTGCAGTTGAGAGATTTGAAACAGGTCACTCCTAACCCCGATCAGTTTCCCGAATTTTCCGATTCCGTTCGCATTTCTATGATTCGTGAGACGGAGGAATTTATAAAATATTTACTGATGGAAAACTTGCCAGTCGGTACTCTATTGTCGGCGAACTTTTCTATGGTTAACCATGAACTAGCAAAATATTATGGACTACCGGGAAACTTCACGGAAGAATTTCAAAGAGTTGTTTTTACCGGTGAGGACTTTGCAAAGAGGGGTGGAATACTTACGCATGGTTCCATTCTTGCAATTACTTCAAATCCCACCCGTACTTCTCCAGTAAAGAGGGGTAAATGGGTATTGGAAAATTTGTTAGCCGCTCCACCCCGGGAACCCCCACCTAATGTGACAGAATTGGAGGAACCGATTACAAAGGATAATCGGGTACTCACACTGAGAGAACAGATGGCTCAACACTCCGAGAACCCAATGTGCTATTCCTGCCACGCAAGCATGGATAATCTTGGGTACGCGATGGAGAACTTTAACGCGATCGGGAAGTGGAGAACGGAGGAAGATGGGATGCCCTTGGATGTTTTGGGGAAACTCAGTTCAGGAGAGGAATTTAATGGTGTTCAAGAACTTCAAAGCTTCCTGAAGAATCATAAAAAACAAGCAATTGTTCGCTGTATAATCAAAAAATTGCTGACTTATGGTTTAGGTCGTGGAATGACCTACAAAGACCGAACTCTTGTTAACGATATCTTATCTAACTTTTCTGGCAAGGATGTTCTTCTCGCAGATTTGTTGTTTGCGGTTATTGAAAGTGAATCTTTTCAGAATGGATATTAACAGTATTTGCTTCTTTTGTACTGAAATTTATATTATACAATTATATTCACAAGATGACACGCTCACTTATTTCAAGAAGGTCTATGTTGCGAGGGTTAGGTGTCGCACTGTCATTACCCTCTTTGCATTCCTTTGCAAGGCCTAGTGCTAGTCCCACCATTCCATTTAGGTTGGGCTTCACATACATTCCCAATGGTGTAATTATGGATCAATGGCGTCCGGGTAAAATGGGTTCGCTTGGTAAACTTCCTGAGAGCTTATCGCCACTCCAAAACTACACCCGAGACTTTCAGGTTTTAAGTGGCTTAAATCATGCCAAGGCTTATTCAAACGGAGATGGGGGAGGTGACCATGCTCGAGCCAATGCAACTTTTCTTACAGGTTGCCAGGCGAGAAAAACAGCAGGTAAGGATATAGAGATTGGAATTTCAGTGGATCAGATTGCAGCTAATGCCTTGGGTAATGACACCAAACTTCGTTCTTTAGAATTAAGCTGCGATGGTAATCGTAGGTCGGGTAAATGTGATTCTGGTTACAGTTGTGCATACCAATACAACCTATCTTGGAAAACGAAATCCTTGCCCATGGTACCAGAATCAAACCCACGCCTAGTCTTTGAGCGGTTATTTGGACAATCGAGTACCCCTTTTGATCGAAAAAATCAGCTTAAAAGAAAAGCCCTTAATAAAAGTATTTTAGACTTTGCAATTGATGATGTTTACAGCATGCAAAATAAGCTAGGGCGCGATGATCAGGAGAAATTGAGCGAGTACTTAACCAGTGTTCGTGAGCTTGAAAGAAGAATTGAAAAGGATGAAAGAAAGGAGGAAACCTTTCCAGTAATGCAAAGTCCTGATGGAATACCCGGGGATTACGAGACTCATTTAAGAATGATGTTCGATATGATGGCACTTGCTTATCAGAGTGACTCGACCCGTGTTGGTTCTTTTCTGCTTGCTCATGATGGAAGTAATCGAAGTTTTCATGAAATTGGTGTGCCGGAAGGACACCATTCGCTTTCACATCATCGAAATGATGAAGAAAAAATAAAAAAGCTAGCCCGAATAGATAAATTTTATTCAGAGCAGTTTGCTTATTTTGTCGAGAAATTATCTACGATAAAGGAGGTGGACGGTAGTCGCTTGCTCGATCACTGCTTGATTGTTTCCGGTAGCGGAATTAGTGACGGAAACCAACATCGACATTCTGATCTCCCTGTTCTATTGGCTGGTGGAAAAGCTCATGGTGTCAGACCGGGCAGGCATGTTGATTACCATGGTGTTCCCATGACTAATTTGTACCTGGGGATTCTAGAAAGGTCCGGAGTGCAGGCCTCACAGGTCGGGGACAGTACAGGACTTATTACTGACTTCTAGATGAAATTCTACGAGTGAAGATAAATATTGGATTACTTCCACGGGTGAAAATTCTTTTTTGGAAATTATTACTAAAATGAAAAAAAAATATAATATTTAATTTATTTTCTATGTTATATTAGGGAAACCTATTATTTCATGCTTCCTTCAGCACCAGGAATTTTATAAAAGCTACTTTGCCCGTGTATAGTCTAACAAGAGTATTTTTTCTCTCATTTGGAATCATTTGCTTGATGCTGATTCCTTTCTTCTTATGGGCTATTCACTATGATTATGTTGCCCTTGAGAATTTCATAGTCCGTCTTTCACTTAGTGAATTTGTTGGTTATCCAATTCCTGAACTTTTTGGTTCCAAAGAGACCGTAACGATGCCCGAAAAGATATCCCGCATGGAAAATATTTTCGTTGCTACCCTCTCTTTTTACGGATGCCTCCTTATCGGATTAAGTTTTTTAAAGGTGGATCGTAAAAGGTGGAAATTCCTTTTTTTGTCCATTGGAGTTCCATTATTTTTAATACTTCTTGGGTTCTGGATAAAATTTAATAACGATGAACACATTGTAGGAGTTTTGGAGAAAGAGCAGCTCTTTCAATTTTCCTTTAGCCTTATCCTTGGATCTACATTTTTTATCTACCTTGGCTTGAAGAAGTCGAATGTTAAAAAACAAAAAAACTCCCTAAAACCAAGTGTTAATACGGTAGCTTTGGACCCAACTGCTTCAACTCAAGTGGCTCCTCATTCCGCAGAATCAATCTTGAAGGAGAACGCCGTTGTTCCTGAAGAAAATACATCCGGTGAGAATGAAAAATCATCGGAAGATGAAAATCTCGAAACCGATCCCTCCTCGGATCAAATGGTCCAAGAAAAAGATTCACAGATCCCGGATGAAGAGAGAGTGAACGATACCAAGAGTGAAGAAAGTACTTCTGACCTTGAGAATATCAAAGAATTAGAACCAACGGATGAGGTTGCTGCTATTCAAAAAGAAGATAATCTTCTCAATGAAAATGTACCGCTTCAAGGCGAGAATAAAAAACCTAAACCTCAGGAAACTCAAACCGAAGATGGCCTATTACCGGAGATAGTGACCGAGGTTACTGATCAATCGAATGCTTCAATGGTTGAAGATACTGATATCACGCCTGAAGATAGTGGGGAATTGGAACCCAACCCTATATTCTCATAACAATCAGTGACGGAAAGTAAATCCGATACTTGAAACCATAGGTAGCATAATTTCATGAAAGCTTTCTTATCATCCGTTGCTCTTTTTTTCTTATTTATAGTATGCTTATTTATTTTAGAGGGGGCATGCTTTCGCTTGGTGGAAGATTATGCCCAGAAAAGGCTTGAATTTGCCTGGGGTAAGCCTGGGCAAGGGCATTTTCACCCTCTTCTTAAAAAATTACCCCTCGATCACTTTAATGCTCCTCCAAAATCTTCAGAAGTCTCTGCTTTAAGAGTTCAACTGGAAGATAAATATGCATCCAAAATAATGAGTTTTGGTCGCCCAACTAGGGATCGGTTGAGACAGCGAGTTGAAATGGCAGTCGATCCACTAGACAACTTTGAAATTAAGGATATAGGCGATGTGGAAAGCATTGTTTTACCAGGTTTACAAAAAGCTGCAACTTTGGAAGAGGTTAACCGAAAATTGGCTCGCAGAATCGCAGATCCATTGGAATTTGCGAAGGGTTTAGTTATTCGGGTTTTGCCTCATGAAGAAAAGCATCTTATTGCCCAAGAGTTTAATCGATTAGCCTCAAGCTTTAGGTTTTTGCTGGAAAGAGGTTTTGCTTGTGCAGTGATGCCAGTCTCCTCGTATTTGGACCTTTTGGACAAAACAAGGAATTTAAGGAATGAGAACCCAATGATTGCCCAAAATTTGTATTTATGGGGGGATGAAATGGGGGCAGATCTTATATTACAAGTAACCAAAGAAAATGCATCGATTTTCAAGGCCATCATTATTAACAGACCAAGTTTGGTTGTGCCTCCTCCTCAAGTTAAAGGAATGCCTTGGGTTCTATTCGGTATTTCTCCAAATGTTGAGCATGATGCTGAACAACTCGCAAACTTACTTTTATGGGTAGATCGTGGCCGAGACGCAGACCGTCTTTACCCTTCGAGGCTGGGTGGTTTAATGAAGTTTGTTGGGAAGAGAAATGAAAACTTTGAATCCTTTGCCGTAGCTTATTTACTTCAAGTCTTGGAGTTTGCAGAACAAGTTGGCAAGGATTGGCCAGAACCCAAGCCATTACTAAATAGTTTAGCTGTCGATAAAGATTTAACCACTTCAGAAGAAAAACCTAACAAGTCGGGTCAATCCTTCGATTTGTTGACAGTAGAACAAAAAATACGGAAACTGCAGCAGGATGAGGAAGAGAACTCAGTTTTCATGGCTACATTTGATTGTGAAATTGTTCGAGGGTATCGAGAATTGCACACCGATGATATCAACCTTCGAAAGGTTTCGAACCGTGACCTTGTTCTCAAGCTAGGAATGGGATTTGAGGAAATGGGTCAAGAAGTATTAGAGAAAATAGGAGGCAAAGATCCCTTGTTTTTGAGGTTCTATAGATCCTTAAAAGAAGTGCAGGAAACTCCTCTTAATTGATGGGTTCAGATTTTCTCAAAATTTAATTATCAAAATAGTTATTACATAAAACGAGTGACCCCAGGAACTGGAGCTTTCGGGACTGGCAATGTCTTATCCCAATCAAAGTGAGGGGGAGTGAGATCCTCTTTTGAATTAAGAGCCTGCTCAAAAGTGATTTTCTGACCGGTGTAAGAAGCCATACGCCCCATAATTGCAACCATCGTACTATTTGCAGCTTTTTCACCGTCATTAAAGGGAGCATTTTTTCGAATGGATTCAAAAAGAGTATCATGTTCCGTTTGATACATATCATTGGTCTCCCCACGATATCTCCAGGCACTATCGCCGGTAAGTATGGTATGTCGGTTTTTTGCAGAACAGGAACCTTTTGAACCATAAAGTTCGACTTCATAGCTTCCAGCGGTTCCATTCTGTTGCCTTGAAAAGTGATATCCACGGGACCCACTTTCCCACTGATAAGCACAAGCAAAATGGTCATAAATATTACCATACTTGTCTGGATCTTGGTATACCTGTCTTCCTCCAGAACCTTCAGCATGAACTGGCAACTGATCCCCCATCGCCCATTGCATCATATCAATGCAATGAACTGCTTGCTCAACAATGGAATCTCCTGAAAGCCAAAGATGAGCGTTCCAATTGCGCATTTGTGCTTCTAAATCACTCCATCCCTCTTCCCTTTTCTTTTTCCAGACTTCACCGCCGTTATAAGTACTGTACATGGAGCTGAGTTCCCCTAGGGCACCATCGAGAACTCTTTTGAAGACCTCTTGTTTTGGAGAATGATGTCTCCAACAAAAACCCGACATGAAGCCAAGGTTCTTTTCTTTTGCCTTCTTGGCAAGTTCGATGACTTTTCGTACCCCTGGGGCATCAACGGCAACAGGCTTTTCGTAGAAACAATGGACTCCTTTTTCTACGGCATATTCAAGGTGCTGAGGTCGAAAGTTTGGAGGCGAAGTTAAAATTACAACATCAACTCCAGAATCAATAACTTTCTTGTAGGCATCAAATCCCGCAAAACTTGTATCCGGTGTAACTTGAAATTTGTCGCGCCCCCGAGCTTTCAAAATTCGGCTCCTCAATTTAATTCTATCTTCAAAGAGATCCCCGATCGCAGTTAGTGCTACATTTTCATCTGCATTCATTGCCTGTGCAGCTGCCCCACTACCACGTCCTCCGATTCCTACTAGTCCAATTTTCAAAACTTTATCGTTTGGGGCGGCATTGGAAATAAAAGGGGCGGTCAAGAGTGAACCGGCGGTTAATACTGTGCTAGTCTTTACAAACTGGCGACGCGAAGAGCTGTGATCATTCATACCAAAATTGATAGTTTTATTTGAAAGTTTTGCAAAGAGTATTGTTAGGATTTCAAAAAAAATTACTGGGTGGGTCCAAAAGAATTCAAATCAGATTTTCGAGATCATGAATGATTCATTCTTTTGAGTAAGCTTTAAGAAAAAGCCTTTACCCCATATAATACCTGAGTTTAAATTCACTTTTCAAGCTTTATACAAGAATACAATGATTCCTTATTCTAAGCGTATTCTTTCTTTGTTGAAAACCCATGCCTTTCATTACATAAATTGATTTTTGCCCCATGTCTATAATATCACGCCCCATTCATGAATAACAAAATCCTTTGCGTTGATGACGAAGAGTCCATCCTTCGTGGGTTCCAACTAAATCTAAGAAAAGATTTTGAACTGCATTTAGCTTCTAATGGAAAAGAAGGCCTCGAAGTCTTTGAACGAGAAAAAGGGTTTGCCCTCGTTCTTTCTGATATGCGAATGCCGGAAATGGATGGAGCCACCATGTTAAGCGAAATAAAAAAAGTTGACCACGAAGTTGTTACCGTTTTGCTTACCGGACATACAGACTTTGAATCTGCAATTGCTGCGGTGAACGAAGGAAATGTTTTTAGGATGCTTTCGAAGCCTTGTCCCCCGGAAACTCTGATCAAAGTGCTCAAGGATGGACTAAATCAGCATGATCTAATCACAAGCAAAAGAATTTTGCTAGATCAAACTTTAAGAGGGGCAGTGGACGCCTTAGCCCAATCTCTATCGACTGCAAAACCACTCTTCTTTGGAAGAGCTCAGAGGGTTCGAAGAGTCGCTAAGGAAATTGGTGATATGATGCAGATTCCGCACACTTGGAGATTAGATGTTGCTTCGGTCTTCTCTCAGCTTGCTTATATTTCAATTCCAGAGTCCGTCAGTGAAGATGTTTATCATAACCGTAAGCTTTCACCTGAGGTGAAGAGGATTATTCAAAACTTACCCGAAGACACCCAAAGAATCATCAACAAAATTCCAGGGCTCGAGGAAGTAGGAGAAATTTTGAGCAAACTTGATGTCCAACATCGGTTTGAAACAGATGACGGGTCAGGAGTGCGAACCGCAGCGTCGATTTTAAAAGTTGCTCTTGATTATGACTATTACGAGCAGCAGGGCCATGATAAGAATCTAATTGTTCAAACATTGAATAGTCGTAAGAATGATTACGACCCAAAGGTAACGGGAATTTTGTCTCAACTACTTCTTGTTGCTGAACAATCTTTTCGCTTGGATGAAGTCCCGATCAAAAGATTAGAAGTTGGAATGAGACTTGCCCAGGATTTAAGGCTGGATGACGGCTTTCTGGTAGCCTCCTCAGGGGCAGACATTGATTTGCAATTATTAAAAGTAATCCGGAATTATGACTCTTGCTATGATACAAGTCCATTCCCGAAGAAAATGCAAGTAACGGTGCCATTGAAGGCGAGCTAATATTACCATTTGAAGGTTCGGTCTTACATTGCCCTTTTAACTGCCGGAAGCCTTGGAGGTGCGGTCCTAATTGCCTTACTTGGTTGGTTTACATTTTCAAGTCTCAACAAAGCGACTGCTGATTTAGAAAGAGAATCCAAAGAGGCCGGTGAATCATCGGAAGAATACTCAGATGTACAGGCCTTTTTACAAACTACGAGAAACATATTTGTTTCCTTGGAAATCTATCCTCGTAACTACCCAGGCATTTTCAATGTAACCAAGGAAAGCATGGTGCTTGCCAAGGAAAGCCTAAATAAAATTGCAGAGTATCCTTATTACAAAAGAAAAATTCTTGAACCCATCAAAAATGACTTGGATGAGATGGAAGAAAATATTTTAGCGATGGAAAAACAATCTCCTTGGAAAGACGATTTTACATGGAATAAAAGGAGCAAAATAGCGCGGGCAGAATATGAAAAAACCAGAGACAAATTAAAAAGGAATCTGGACGATTTAGAGTACGAAGCAGAAGCAAATAAGGTAAAATCAATCAGAGCCATGCAGAAGAAATGGAGTGACCTGCAGGCAAGTGAGGATAGCGGAAACCTTATCCTTATCATAACCGCATTACTTTATTTTTCCTTTGTGGGCTTTCTAGCTTTTTTCACTTACAAAAGCTTTGCGAGTCCAATAAAAAAATTGGAGGAGGCAGCAAAGAAATCAATTGAACAACAAGTCCCTTTTGTTCACAGAGAATCTGGACCATATGAGGTAAGGTCAGTTACCCGACAACTTCAAGGACTAATCATTGGCCTGGAAAGTACGGTTAAGCAAAGAACCTCAGCATTAGTAAAAAGTAATCAGAAGTTACAAAATGAGATTCAACAAAGAAAGGAACTAGAAACTCAACTGGTTCATGCCCAAAAGATGGAAGCCGTGGGTCAATTGGCCTCAGGAATTGCCCACGAAATCAACTCTCCTTCTCAATTCGCCAATGATAATATTCTGTTTTTAAAAGATGCAGTCGAGGGCTTTATCGCAAGGATTGATAATTCGGATTCGGCTCCAGATGAAAAAGAAGTTTCTTTTCTCAAGGAAAATGCACCGGGTGCAGTGGCTCAAGCCAAAGAAGGAATTTCCAGAATTACTACGATTGTAAAATCAATGAAAAATTTTGCATACAGAGATGCAGAATCTGCAAAAAAACCAAATGATCTGAATCAGGCGATACAATCAACCACTGTAGTTGCCACCAATGAATGGAAATATCATGCAGAACTGAAGTTGGAGCTCGATGATAGTTTGCCTTTGGTGCCTTGTAATATTGGGGAAATTAATCAGGTGGTCCTGAATTTGATTGTTAATGGAGCTCATGCCATTAGGGACCGTTTCGAGAATGGGCAAAAAGGTACTTTGATTGTTAAAAGCCAATTCTATAAAGATGCTAAGTGCGTTATTGTCTCCATCGCGGATAATGGAGGTGGTATACCAGAAAAAGTTCGGACTCGTATTTTCGAACCTTTTTTTACGACCAAAGAAGTGGGAGTAGGTACCGGGCAAGGCTTGGCTATTGCTCACAGTGTTATCGTCAAGTCACACAATGGGCAATTATGGTTTGATACCAAAGACGGTCATGGCACGGTCTTTTACATTAAGTTGCCGATGGAACAAGATACGAGCAGTTAAATCTTTGGGTTGTGAAACTATTTTTTCTTTTGCTATCCCTTATTCTAATAATCCCGATTTTCTTCTCGGGATGTTCAGATCGGGTAGAAGAAAATAATACTCATGAAGGCTATATTCCTTATCCTCCGACTCCTTCAACATCCCTTCCGGCCAAGGAGCAGAAAAAAATCGACTTGGAATATTTTTCCCGAATAGAGCCAGGTGAGTTTTTAATGGGCAGTCCAAGTGAAGAACCGGGCAGGGGTGGGGATGAAAAAATACACCGTGTAAAAATCACGAGACCCTATTATATTTCGAAATTTGAAGTAACAGTCAAAGAGTGGAATCAAGTATTAGGTGATTTTGCAAAGAAAGAAATCAAGTTCTTGGTTCCTGAGGGACAAGCAAAATTCCTCGGTTGGTTTTATAGTAAGAGAGGAAATGTTCCTTTTAGGAAATTAATAAACTCTAATATAACTAATACAGAAAAGCTGGAGAATTTCTTTTCTGAATATAAGAAATTCATGGATCGAACTAATAGTGAACTTGTTATGACCACGGCAGAATTGGGGTCGGTTTTAAGCGTACTTACGAATCTCAAACCAGCCCAGAAAGTGATCGAAAATCATTCACCGGAAGAAGTTGCCTTGAAAATAAATTCACTTCGGTCTCTATGGTCGAACAATATGAACATGCCAGTTACAGATATCTCGTATTCTCAAGTTCTCCAGTACTGTTACAGTAAGACTACTGAAGGTCATGAAAATGGCGATTTACCAAAGGGTTTGGTATTTCGGTTACCTTCTGAAGCTGAGTGGGAATACGCATGCCGTGCTGGAAATTCTGGTGTTTGTGGATTAGATGACGGGAAAAATCTATCGGGCATGAATGCCAACATTAATGGGGGAGCACACCAAAATATTATTGGCAAGCCTGAGCTTCTTATTAATCGAAATAAACTTACTCCGATTTCACGAACTAATCCACGATTAGATGGAAATGCCTGGGGTCTTCATGACATGCATGGCAATGTTATGGAGTGGTGCTATGATTTTTATGGGGAGTATCCAGACCAAGAAGCAACCGTTTCGATTGATCCAATTGGACCAATTCGTGGGGCCAAAAGGGTACTCCGTGGGGGTAGTTTTCTAAGACCAGCGCATAGTGCACGGTCGGCATCGCGAGAGAGCCTGGAACCATCTTGGAGAGGATCTGAAATCGGTTTTCGTCTAGTTCTTGGTTACCCTTTGAGGTAGAACACTCCCACTTATTCGTGAGAAAGCCATTCTTCGATGTAAGGTTTAATGATTTTTGCGGGAAGAGAAAAGGTAGTAACCCGGTCAACTCGGGCAATGTTTATTCCTACACAATTACCATCTAAGTCAAACAGAGAGCCGCCCATGGCTTCTTTGGGCAAGGGCAAGTCATGTTGTAGGATCAGAGGAAAATTATCCTTTCTTTTGGAAACTGGGCCACTCATTTGTAAATTTCGATTGAAAAGATCAAAGGTTACAGATTTATGACCCAAGGTCACTTTCAAGAATTTGGTTCGTTCCCCTCTCTTAATTTCGAGATTGATCAAATCACCCGGATCTTTTGCACCCACAATTTTGATGATTTGATCACGCTTGTAAACTTTTCGACCATCCACTTTTACGATCAGATCGAGTGCCAAGAGTCCAGCCCGATAAGCGGCTGCTTGCGGAATTACTTCACTAATTTCAACTCCGCCAAGGTTTTTTCCTTCGCGACCAAGCAATACTCCCATAACTCCACCTTCACGACCAATGGGGCGCTGCTTACCACTGGCTATCCCAACCCGGACCTCTTCTAATTTTGTAAAAGCCGAAAGAACCCAAGAGATTTCGAAAGTTTGGTTTTTATCCTTCCACCTTACAAATTCGAAATCATTTTTCTCGGATATTAATTGGTAAAGAGCTAAATCAAGATCTTCAAAGCGCTTACGAATCTTAAGAGGAAAAACTTCACCATTTGCCAAGACGGCTTCTCGAGCACCCACGCAAGAGCTGGCTTTTGTCAAAAGAAAGCCTTCAGGATTAATCATGGTACCAAGGGCAATAAGCTTGTGGTTTCGAATCAATCGCACGGTGGTGTTTAGTGCTTTTTCTTTTGAAGAACCGAAGGCATTTTGTATTTGAGTCCCGTTAAGCCTAAATTCTTTGTTTAAGGACTCCGAATAGTTTTCGTCTTTGCAATAGACGGATTCAAAATTCAGAGAAAAAATAAAAAAAATACCGAGTAGCAAAGGAAAGAAATTCATAAATTAGTTGGAACGAATTCCTAGTTTTAATTGGATACTGTTGGTTGTATTTTCTCTTCTATATTCAATACTTACTTCCTCGTTGGGTTTTTTGGACGAGATAATGATGGTAAGTTTTTCACGATTATTAACCCTTTGGTCATCTACTTTGAGCAGAACATCTCCAGCTTGTAGTCCAGCTTCTGCAGCTGCCGAATTTGGAACAATAGATTTCACCAAAAGTCCATCCTCTTCCTCCTCACATGCCACGCCAAGAAAACCACCCTTCTCAATTTCGTTGAAAGTTAAGAGATCCTCGTTCTTGAAAAAATCCCAGTTTGCCTGAAAGGATTCAATAGGCACATGAAAATTTTGATCTGGTTTTTGAGAAATTCGACTATGGATTGCAATTACTTTTCCTTGGAAATCAAAAAGAGGCCCCCCTGAGTCTCCACCTAGTAATCTGCTGTCTGTTTGCATAGTTTCATCTTTTTTCCCAATAATTCTTCCAATGCGAACAACAATGCCTCTCTTCGCATCAAATCCGCCTGGATGTCCAAGCCCAAAACACCAATCACCAATTTGGGAGCTTTGATTCTCGGCCATACCAACAAAAGGCCATGGTCCTTCATCGATTATTTTTAGCATGCCTGCATCAGAAAGTTCTGACCCTCCTAAGCTAATCGCGGACGCCCGTTTTCCGTTGGCGAACCTTACTTTCATTTTCTTACCAGTTTTTCCAATTACATGGGCTGCCGTCAAAATCAGACCTTGGGAGGAAATAATTACCCCACTACCCGCACCATCATTGGCTTCGATTGCGACTAATCCCTTTTTTGCTTTTGGCAGAAGCTCTTGAAGTCTGTGTTGGATGGCATATAAATCCTTTTTGTTTTCGGGAAACTTCTTTCGCCAAGCTTCCGTTTCAGCAACATCTGCATCGACCTCAAGAAAGATGATTACTGATAATAAAATCAAAAGGACGGACTTCATGTATTTAAGATAAGCTCCCGGAACGAAAAGTCGCAAATTTTTAAAGTTAGTTTAGCCAAGGTTAACTTTTTACGGAATTTGTAAAGGGGAAGACAAATTAGAGGCGAGTCTTTTACATAATTGTTTGTAGCGTCCGGAAGATAAAACATAGGAGATAAAATTTTCATGAATCGTTAGCTGTCGTTTGTAAAGATCAGGATCAAGGTTTACGGATTTTTCACAAATTACTAAGTCAGGTAGGTATTGTTTGCCTTCGCTCTGGCCGAGAACTTGCAAAACACTTTCGATTTCTGGAGAATCCTTGAATTCAGCTTC
>DEYT01000131.1:62585-62719 GCA_002364975.1 Opitutia bacterium UBA3151
GGGCTGCAAAGAATTTTAATTTCTGGAGTAAATGACCAAATATCACCGTTAACACCAATCCAATTTCCCTGAGCAAAATAGTATTGTCCCCTACTTGGGGCAGCAAGAAAGCGGGCAAAGCGAATACTCTTGGT
>DEYT01000131.1:63040-76304 GCA_002364975.1 Opitutia bacterium UBA3151
GGTTGCATTGTCCCCTTCGAAATAAATGCAGTCACAGGACTTTTACCCAACTCGTTCTTAGAACTAGGTTGAACTGGGTGGTAAGCTAAAGGGATGCTTTCTTCTGTCTTTGCCCTAAGCGACTCGGTCGAGGAAACATTTGCTTCTGAGAAAATAATTATATCTGCATCCGATTGCATCAGCCGTTCAAAGTCACTGGAATTTTTTGGAGCTGGAATAAATTGAACCAAGAGAGACTGATCAGTTTCCTCCTTGTATGCTGCTTGGGCCAATTTTAGAGAGGTTTGTAAGGAATCCTCTGCCCACACTGATAAATATTTTGATCTGTTAATAGGTTCAACTTGAGGCATTTTCTCCCATACGACCAACATAGAAGCCAATACAAAAATGGATAGGAGAGAAACGGTGACTCCAGTATATTTTGGGGTCTTGAAGAGCGTCTTGTACTCGGGCTGCATCAAGGTATTTTTAACATCTTAATTTGGACACGGGTACTGAAAAGGACCCACTCACTGAATTTTTGATGAAGAATCGTAATCCCAAAATCTAAAAGTAGAAGAATCTTCTAATTGATAGAGCCAATTTTGAGTTTGGTCTCGAAAAAAATAGGGATAAAGCACTTTTGATGTAAAAATCCATCCGAGTTCAGAATCGTAAAGCCAAAATGTATCTTGGACAATGGAACTTAGAAACAACCAGCCAAGGCGATGATGGTAAATCCATTGCTCTCCGTCCAAATTATAAAAAGTACCAAACCATGAGGACTGGTACCAATGATTACTAAGACTGACCATTTCACTGGGGTCAAAAAAAGTAGTTACATTTGAACTTTCACTTTCTTCTACAACTAAATTGAGTGTGAAAGTAGGAGTACTGCTACCTGAATATCCAGAATACCTAAATCCAGTTATTTGGATTGAATAGTTCCCTGGTTCGGACACCGCACCTGAAATTTTTCCGCTGCCCCAAGTCAAGTTTGTGGTAAGTCCATCTGGAGCCCCTTCAATTTTAAAACTTCCTGCGGAATAACGGGATGTATAGAATTGGTAATCCAATTCTTCTCCTGTTTTGAGATTTATTTGGTTGCCTAATGAAGACTTAACTTCGGTCGTGGCACCCGATAAAGCATGTGTTGTAATCAATCCACTTGAAGCGGGAGCCCAAGCATGGATTGATTTGATTAAGTTGGGGACGGGTTTGAGAAAAATCCCGGATACTTTAATTAGCTTGGGAATAACAGAGCGGGTTTCAACCAGTACAAGAAATGAGATAAATAATCTTAGCTCCTTCATCTTAATTGCATCCGCATCCACCTCCACCGGCACTGCGACCCCCCCTTGAACCTTCTCTGGAAAAGTAAGCGTGATCATTCATTTTCAAAGTGAGTGAGTCACGATCTGCTTTCATTACGAAATCTGCGAGGTGATATCGTTCCATGGGACTCACGGTCATTTTGGGAGAGCAGCCCATGATCAGCAGCACCAAAAAAGGAACGACTTTAACGATAATTTTCATGAATGACATGTCTATAAAACTTATTGCTGATGCAGCGAGAATCAAGAGATTGTATGCACCCTTCCGCGTCCCATTCAGATTCAAGCATACGCATGCCTGCTTCAACTCCTTGAAGTAAGCATGTCGTGGAGAGAATACCAGACTTTAAGCAGCTTGGACTAATTACTGATGCACTTAAATCAGAGAAGATGGTTGGATATCCAGTTCTGTGATCCAAGGTATGCCCATAGCGTTTACCATCTAAATCAAAGAATTTTCGGTAATTTCCAGAGGTTGCTATTGCTTGATCGATTAAATTTACAAAATAAACCGCTTTTTCGCCGCCGCCTAATACTTCTATTCCAACCACCCAATGACTTCTTTCCGTTGCTTTTCCAGAGGCATAGATGTCACCCCCGAAATCGATCAAATAGTTTTTGCAATCTTGTTCTTTCAATATTTTACTGACCTGATCCACCGCAAACTCTTTCCCAAATCCGCCAAAATCAAGGCCCATACCTGAATTAGGTAAATAAATTTCATCTTCTGAATATTCGACTTTTTCCCAATTTACAAGATCTCGAGCCTCTCTAATTTTTGCTTCGTCGGGAACTTTATTTCTTGATTTTGCATCTTGCCATAGCTGAGTTAAGGGCAGGCAAGATGGATCAATCGAACGCTTGCTTTGAAAAAAAGAAAAGGAAGCAGCCCTGAGGATTTGGTGGTCCTCCTTTTCCAATGGAACCGGTTGAATCCCGGAGGCACGATTTACTTCGGAAAGCCAACTATTTGGCAGGAAGCGGGAATAACGTTCTTCAAAATGACTTATCCACGAAATGACTTCGCGCCCGATTTCGACTCGTTTCCAATCTTCATGAGCCGAAAGTTTTACTCGGCAAGAAGTACCAAAGGCATGGAAATTTAGGGTCGGATCACCCGCTTCCTTCACCCAGCTGTAAGGTTTCGCTCGTTTACTCTCTAATATTCCCATTGCAGACCAAGGGTAAAGACATTTGCATCTGGATAGACTCTTGAATCGGTAAAAACATCCTTTCCTGAAGTTAAATAACGATCAAATCCTAGATCTGCGATCAGGTTATCCCTGAGAAAATAACTGATCTTCAGTCCATAAGAATGAGATTCCAAGGAGGAGAGGCGATGATCGGCAGAATAAAACGGGCCAAGGCTTGGATTTGGAGAATCTAAATAGCTTTCATATTTCCGAACTAGTGGGCTGTAAAAAGAGGCTTGGCTTTGCCTGTAATAGCGGTAGCGAGGCGACCAAACCAATGAATCTCCCATTCTTTTGTTTGATTCAATCTCAAGAGTATGGCCATCCAGTTTAAAATCGTCTTTAAAATAACGGTAACTCATATGGCCCCCCAGTGCCAAGCTCTCAAAATATCGTGAAATTTCTGAATAAAGGACAAAGATTTCCCTTTGGTCTGGTCGGTTTTCCTTGAAAAGAAAAACCTCGTCTGGAATTGAAGCAAACCTTTCTGTTACTGGAACCCCTTTGTAAGGATCACTTAGGAAACCACTGGGCCAGGAATAGGATAGATTCACGGTAAAACTAGTGAATTTGTCCAAAATTCGATTTAAACCGAAAGTAATGGTTGGAGTGGTTTTTTCTACAAATGCACCATCCGCATTTTGGACCGAATCATCCTGAAAAGAAACGCCAGCATTTAAAAGTAATGTTTCGGCGGCTAGCTTGTAGGAATACTGAAGGGCATAACTTCTCGATAGATAATCTGGTTCATCGCTAATGCCATATTCAAAACCAAAGTTATATTCCGGAACTTCTTTTCGGATTGTGAACAAACCAGCCTTTCTAATTTCTTCCGGAACTACATTCAACCACTCATTGGGGTTGCCTGGATCACTTTCCTCTGGTGGTAACCCGTTTGGCGTGGCTCCAGACCATGCATCTACAGTACCCAGAAATTCAAAAGACCAATCCTTTTCAAATTCTATTTCAGTTTCGGCATACCATGAACTTACTTCGATCCGATCATCATCTTCAAGCCATTCCCTGTATTTTGCTTTTAAGGCATTTTGTCCGTACCCTTTATTCCATAATAACTGGAAGCAAATCAAAAAGGATAAGAACAATAGACGCATGAGCCCTATACTTGTATTCAACTCAAAATCGTCAACTCTTTCACCTCAAAATTATCTTTTAGGAGGATCTGATTTCTTGCTATTGTTGGCATTTGAAGTAACGATTGAGCGAATATCATGTTAAGGTTAGAAAATTTAAAAAAAAGCTATCGTGATGGAGAAGGTAATCCCATACCTGTCGTTGATGTGAGCGAATTTTTTTTGGAACAAGGATCAATAATTGCATTATATGGTGATAGCGGTTCAGGCAAAACCACATTTCTTAACCTGATTGCTGGAATCCTTACTCCAGACCATGGAACCTTAAAATTTGCGGGATGCTGTCTCCATGAACTAGACGAAAATCAAAGAGACCAACTTCGGGCTAAGTCCATTGGTTATATATTTCAATCCTTTCACTTGTTACAGGGATGCACCGCATTGGAAAACTTGTTGATTGCGATGTCTTTTGCGGGTAAAGTCGATTCGTCCAAAGCAAAGGAATTATTAAAGGTTGTGGGGTTAGCAGAGCGGATGAATTATAAACCTAATGAGTTGTCGATTGGCCAGCAACAAAGGGTAGCGCTTGCTAGGGCAGTGGTTAACCAGCCTTCCCTTGTGTTGGCGGACGAGCCCACGGGAAATTTAGATCAGCGAAACACTCAAGTTTCCTTGGATATTCTTAAAGAATTATGTGAGGTGAATGAAGCAAGCATGATTATTGTTAGCCATGACCCTAAGGTTATCTCCTCTTTTGAAACCAAAATGAATTGGTCGGATCTAAACCGAGTTCAAGAAAATCCTGTCTCCAAAAATGATTAAGCCGGGTCTACAAGTTATTTTATTTTTAGCCATTCGCAGTATTCAAAGGCATGCCCTATCTTCCTTCATTGCCATTTTCTCAATTTCCATGGCGGGGGGACTGGTGTTGAGCACATGGAAGATTAATCAGGAAACGAGGCGTGCCTTTCATATTTCTACCAGTGGTTTTGATGCGGTCTTGGGTGCCCGAGGTTCAAAATTACAAATCATTTTGAATTCTCTTTTTCACCTTGAAGACTCACCTGGTAACTTGACCTGGGAACAATATGAACTGATAAAAAGTAACAGAGGGGTAAAGGAGGCTTATCCCATCGCGGTAGGAGACAATTATCTGGGCTATCGATTGGTTGGAACGGAGCCAGATTTATTTGAGAAACATGAATGGAATCCTGGTCGCTCTTATGAAGTAAAACCGGGTGGACGAATCTTTTCTTCGATGGCCAAAGAGGCTTTAGTCGGTTCTTTTGTCGCCGATCAAATTGGTCTTAAGCCAGGGGATCAATTTCATCCATACCATGGACTTGACTTTAAAGAAGAAAATAAACACGAGGACATCTATGTGGTGGTTGGGATTCTGGAACCTACAGGGACTCCTACAGATCGTGTAATCTGGATCCCAATCAAGGGTATTCAATTAATGGAAGGACATGATCCCACCATGGCTCATTCTCTGAGTGCGGTATTGCTAAAGCTGAAGGGGGCGGCGGGATTCTCTCTTCACACGAAATATAATAAACAAGGTAATGTTGCCACACTCGCATGGCCAGTTGCTTCCACTCTGAGCAGTTTTTTTGACAAGTTTAGCTGGTTTCAAAAAGTTTTAGAGTTGGTAGCTGGTCTGGTTGCTATTATTGGTTTTTTCATAATTATATTATCTCTTAGAACCTCAATGAATGAAAAGAAAAGAGAATTTGCTATATTAAGGTGCTTGGGAGCAAGTAGAATGGTGGTTACGAGTATTGTACTTTTTCAATCTCTGACCTTGGCACTCTTGGGAGGTGTTGGAGGGGTAGCTTTTCATTACTTACTTAATCTAATTTCATTTAGTATAATTCGTGAAAATACTGGAGTAATGATGAATAGTGTCAGTTTTGACCCAATGATATTTTATCTTTTTGGTTCGGTATTAGTCCTGGGATTAATCAGTGGAGTTTTTCCTTCTTTTCAGGCTTATAAAAATGAATTGTCCGAGAATCTGAAAATTATATCTTAAAATTTTCTTTTTGGATTAGTTTATGAAACCAATAATTTTAACGACTTTTGCGTTGCTCGGCTTTTTCTTTCTGGGTGCCTGCAGCGAAGGTGATCCTTCGGGAGAAGAAGTTGATGTTTTTAAAATTGTCGGTGAACCAATTCTTGAAGATTCAAATAAGAAAAAAGATCCTGATATCAATGAATCCCGGGCATTAGTTTCTCAGGATCCCGGCACCACCACAGCTAAAATAGAACCAGAAGAAGTTGAAGTTTTCCAAGGGGTTGTGGTGGATGGGAAGAAAACAACAGATGAAAACCAGTCTTTTGTTGAAGATTTTGGTACGCTTCCCCCTTTAGAGCCAGATGGTGCCTATAGATCCATTGCTTTTCGCGAACTTACAGATTTTGATTACTCTGTGGAATGGGAAAAAGATGGTAAGGAATTTGAATTTTCTGCCTATGCACAAAGAGTCCCAAAAAAACTGAGGAAGATTTCAAATACAAAGGTTGCTATTGAAGGATTTATGATCCCCACGATTGTAGACGAGAATAATGAATTGAAGGAGTTTCTACTCCTTCCGGACCAGATGAGTTGTTGTTTTGGACAGACACCTGAGGCAAACGGTTGGGTTGTGGTGTCTGCTGAGCAAGGAGCCGAAGTAATGATGGATCGAATTATTCGAATAACCGGAGAGTTAGCAGTAGAAGAAAGGTGGGACGAAGAATTTTTCGTCGGGCTTTACCACATCGTTTGTGACGAGATAACGGGTCCATCGCTCTGATTAATAGCAGTCTGTTATCTCTACTTTTTTGAGGGCTTTGCTTTTTTGGAAGTTTTAGATGAACCAGCAGTTACTTTAATCATGAAATCTGGATCCTGCACAGAACCGTTATCGCTTGATGAACCAAGTTTAATGTTGTCAACAAATTCCATGCCATCGATAACTTGTCCCCAAACCGTATAATCACCATCTAAATGGCGGGCTGCTTTTAAACAAATAAAGAATTGGCTATTCGCACTGTTTGGGCTCGATGAGCGGGCCATAGAACAAGTGCCCCTAACATGTTTCGTATCGTTGAATTCTTCATCCAAGTCAGCTAGGTCAGAACCTCCTGTACCCACTCTTCCTGAATTGAAATCTTTCTTTTTGCCATATTGGATATCTCCGGTTTGAGCCATGAAACCTTCAATGACTCGATGAAAGGCAACGCCGTCGTATTCACCTGATGAGGCTAATTTTTTGATTCGCTCAACATGCTTGGGTGCCTTGTCAGGAAAGAGTTCTATGACAACGGGTCCGTCTTTTAAGGTGATTGTAAGTGTATTTTCAGAATCAAGAGATTTAGCTTCAGTCATAACGAATGGAAGCATGAGCAGTGCATACGCAAAATACTTCATTATGTGGAGTGGGGTTATAAGGTTATTTAAAAAACAATCATTGCCATCGATTCACTTGAGGTCGATATAAAAACTTAAATAAGAAACTGTGATTGGAAAAGTTCAAATTAACTCGACCAATGGATTTCCTTTATCTGAAAGGGTAAAAGGACGCCGGGTTGGGGAATAGATAATTTGGTCTAAGGGTAGGCCCAATGCATAGGCGATGGTTGCATTCAAATCCGGGATTTCCACTTTTTGTTCAATGACTTCTCTTCCTTCTTCGTCCGTTTTCCCCCAGATCTGACCTCCTTTAATACCACCTCCCGCAAGCATACAGGAAAATGCTTTGGGATAATGATCGCGTCCTTCGTTGACATTGATTGTTGGGGTGCGTCCAAATTCTGAAGCCAAAACGACTAAGGTTTCATCCAGTATTCCGCGGTTCGATAAATCGTTGAGTAAGGCGGAAAGTGCTTGGTCCAAAATGGCACAACGTTCAGGAACGCGGGTAAAATTATTTTGGTGCGTATCCCAACCACCAAGTTGAACCTCTACAAATCGAACCTGTCTTTCGACCAGTCTTCTTGCCAGAAGTACGCCTTGGCCAAAATTGTCATCGCCGTAGGCTTCACGAGTGGATTGGGATTCCTCCTTTAAATCAAATGCCTTCAAGTCATTGCTTTTCATCAAGCGTACTGCTTGATCATACATATCAGAATAAGCTTTAACTTTTTTTAAGTCGTACTTTTCGATAAAGCCACGATCAAGCTTGTTGGAAAGATCGAGGCTTTTATTAAACCCTTTTTCCGTAAACCCATTGAGCATCTCACAATTGCGCAGACCATCGTCCGGGTTTCCCACGGCAAGGGGTTGATGGGTGGAAGGAAGAAAACCTGACAAGGGATGACGACTTCCACCATTGACTATTACAGCACCGGGAAGAGTGGGGTTAAAACGACCATCGAGTTTGGTCATCCATGCACCCATGCTTGGATGCACGATGGTCGATCTCTGCGCATAACTGGTGTGCATGAAATAGTTACCTTGGCTATGAGCTCCCTTGGTGGAGGTCATCCCGCGGATGACGGCGATTTTGTCCGCATGGTTAGCCAGCAAAGGAAGATTTTCAGCAAGTTGGACACCATCTGCCTTGGTCTTGATTGCCTGAGTTGGCCCTCCGGTTTCGGTACCCGGTTTGGGATCGAAAGTATCCAGGTGCGTCATACCTCCGGACATGTACAGGTAGATGACATTTTTAGCTTTTGGAGCATGATTAAGAGGGCGGTTAAGTCCCAATCCGGCAGCACTCAGTTTAAGGTCATTTGCCCAGGGTAAAATACTTAAACCAAGAAAGCTTTTGGCAGCGAGCGAGATAAAGCGTCTGCGGTTCAATTCATCTGATAGTGCGGTAGGAGAGTTCATAACAATGGATGCTTTCTTGGTTTACTGAATGAAAGAAAATTGTCTGGTGTTCATAAGAGCCCAAGCTACTCCAAAGAAACGCTTATTATCAGCCAGGGCAAGTGCTTGCAATTTTTTGGCCATATTTTGTTGGTATTTCTTTTTCTTTTCATTTGGCCATTGGTCTGGAATTTTGAGCATCGGAGGAGGAATGGTTGATTTTTTAATTACTAAATTAAGACAGTCCTTGGTTTCCTGTTTGGAGGGTTCTCGATTGAGTAAGGATAGGAAAAGGACTCGGATTTTAAATTCATCAGTATCCGCCTGGGAAAGGTTCTTGGACAAAGGTGATTGAGGACTAAAAACGGCACCATATATAACTCCATTGAGAAGAGTAAGGGCTTGGGGCACGGATGCTTGCTTGTTCGAATTTTCAATAATTTCCCGGTCGGACTGACCGAATTCTCGAAGGAAGTGACCCGGGGGAGCTGGAGTAGTAATTTCCGAGGCTCTCATGAGTCCGGTGTTATAGCCCTTCCATCGGGAATCTGCTTTTCCAATGCCGTTTGTTCCCCGGTTATAAAGCAAACGGACATCAAAGTCATCCCCCATGATTAATTTCGCAAACAAGCTCCTCTGTTCGTTTCGGGCCTTACCGTATTCTCGGCGGAGGCGAGCTACAGCTTCGTGATCATCAGCCTCTTGAGCTTCTCGAATGTTCTTTTGAATCCGCTCCATTTCGCTGAGTACCCCTTTGCTTGCCTTGGCCGCTTTACCCGCTAGGGAAACCATGGCCTTAGGCTCGAGGTTGACAACTTTATCCTGATATTCGGCAAATCGGTTGAGTTTGTGCTCAATAATCCTCGGGTCTCTTATTCTTTCGTCGGAGTAGGGGATGGCAAGAGAGATAAAAGAGTCCCATAATTGTTCCGCGGACATTCTGGTTAGGATCGGGCCTTCAAAATAATAAGGCTGATCATTGGCAATTTCATAATTAACCGCTCCACGATCGAATGCCTTTATATTTAAAAGGATACGTTGAAATTCTTTTAGGTTGTAATCAACCCGTACCATAAGTTTTTCCAGATGGTCGAGAAGCTCGGGTATGGAAGCTTGGGTATCGTCGCGCCAATCATCAACCGGTTCCACCAAGCCCCGTCCGAAAACTTTTTTCCATATTCGGTTGGCAATGACTTTGGTAAACCGGGGATTTTCCGGCGAGGTCATCCATTTACCATAGGCATCAACCTTGAGGTCATTATTGGGGACTTCGAGTGCTTTGCCGAAAATCGGTGCCGGAGAGACCCTGTCCATAGGCTGGGCGTCATCATACTGATAATCATGGGGTAAAGTAAGTGGCCTTGAAGTATGCCGTGCTCCATATCGAAGAGGTTGGATCATTTCCTGAAGAGCCTTCCGCAAAGCAGCACTTTCCTTGGATTGAGCCATCTGCTTTTTTTTCTTGGTCGAAAGACCTTTATTCATCTTAGCAAAATGAGATTTTAAATCATTTTGAAGGCTTCCACCCATTCTGGTTGTTATCCCATAGGTAAAGGCCGCCATTTTAAAGTATTCCTGCTGGGTCCATTTGTCGAAAGGGTGGTCATGGCATTGAGCACATACCATTTGGGTGCCGAGAAAAAGTTGCGTGGTGTTTGACATATTATCCAGTTCCATGCCGGCGTCTCGAAGGTAGTAACCAGTTGCCCCGTCTTCCCATGGGTACCCTTCGGCCGTGATCAAAGAGTAGGCCACTTGGTCGAAAGGTGTATTCTCATTAATGCGCTCCCGAACCCAGTGGTTGTAAATCTCGCCGGCACCAATTTGATTACCGCCACGCATTCGGGTTTGCAATCGAAGCAAATCCGCCCACCAGTTAAACATTTGGCTATCGTAAGCAGGAGATTTTAATAAATAGTCAATGAGTTTGGCCTTTTTATCCTTACTATCGTCATTAAGAAAAGAAGTGGTTTCAGTGTAGGAAGGAATTCGTCCGGCAATCGAAAGGTAAATTCTACGGAGTAATTGCCCGTCGTCCAAATCATCAGGTATTTCGAGCTTATGTTCACGGTGTACATTTCCTAAAATACGATCCACAGTGGCTGCTTCTTCCGCAACTTGCTGAGTAGAAAGCGAAAGCGAATCACGGGGAGATTTTCCGCTTAAAGTTAAAAGAAGCGAAAAAAAAGCAAAAACAGGAAGAAACTTTTTCATAACCTAGCTTTAAAGTTACCAAAATGTGTAAAAGTTGCACTCAAAATCTCCAATGATAAGAAATTTTTATTTTAGAGGCTCGGATCAGGTCAGGTGCCCTAAAAGTTGTGAGAGAGGGAGAGGATGAAGTTTCTCCCGGAACCATTTAATCCGGAACCATGAACCCGGTAGTCCACATCACCCAAGTTTTCGGCGGCAAGGCTCAGGGTGGTCTTTTCGCCCAATGAACGTCCACCCCGTAGGCCAAAAAGCGCATAACCTGGCGTGCCTTGATCGGGAATTCTGGAATGGTCGGTCTTATCCTTGAGAGAAAGTGCGTCCGCTTTGCCGACCGCAAGTATGGAAAATTCTGCCCACCAAGGGGATCCGGGTGAAGAGTATCCCGTTAAGAATTGCAATTGAACCGGCATTAATCGAGTGGTTGCGCGATCAACCGGTTCAAAGCCTTTGAGGATTTTTGCGGTCGACTCATCATTATCGTGGTCAACGAGCTTCATTTGCGATCCTAAGGGATTTTCCAGAAGCTGCTCGATTTCACTGTCCATCCAGCAAAAAGAAAGGTTGGATTTCCAATCAGAGTCCCAGTCATAACCAAGTTCAATTTCAATACCTTGCACATAGCCATTACCGTTGGCTTTGAGGGCCAAGGTTTTTCCGTTTGTTGCTTGAAAAGGAGAGCGAACAATCATGTCTTTGACCCAAGTGTGATACAAGGAGAACTGCCACTCCCAAGCCTCAGAATTTCCACGAAGACCCACTTCTCCTTGGATGAAATTTTCTGGGGACAAATCGACATTGGGGGCTTCGTTGATGCTGGTCTCGTCCGTCGAAGTAAGATCATAGGCACTTGGAGGACGAAACCCTTGGGATAGTCCGGTAAAAAAGAATCCATCCGAACCAATTTCTTTACTTATCCGTAAGGAACCAATCCATTCATCGTAAGATTTGGTTTCAGGACTTTGAAGGGTCGAAGCGTCGGAATTCTTGAGGTAGTAGCGATCGAGTTCGGCTCGAACCGATGAAAAACGGATTCCCGGAGTCCAAGTCCACCCGGATCCACCCTCGATGGAATCATTTAAATAGAAGGAATAACGCTTGTACGCGGCATCTGCGGCGAGTGGCCCCTGGAATAAGTCAGCCCCTCTTATTTGGTCATCATCAAATTGATAACCACCTGAGGTAAGAGATTCGCGATGTAAATCGATTCCGTAAGCTAATTTACCACCCCAAGGATCATTTGCCTCAAATCTTGCGGACAGGCCATAATCTTCTAGGTCAAAAAATTGAAAGTCTCCACCTTTAGTCGGTTTCTTCATCCGGTTTCTTTCCTGGGCATGGCGATGTAAGCTAAGGGTCACAATACCTTGGTCGGCAAAGCCGCCAGCATCTTTCCAGAAAAATTTTCCATAATAAAGGTTTCTTTCCTGATCAAGCCGCCTCCAAATTTCGGAACCCGGGGACAGACCTTCCCAAGTTAAACCGTCTACCGTCTTATGGGTCCGCGGAACATCCTTCATGAAGGTTCGCTGAAAACCCAAGCTCATCCCCGAGTCTTTGCTTAGTTTTCGGGAAAGCCTAAAATTCGTCCCACGGGAATCATAGCCGGTATTCTTTTGTTCACCTACAAATCTCCCCCCTTCCAGGTCTCCAAAGGATCTCTCCACATGGGTGAGTTCAGCGAACCAGTCCGGGCTTGAAACTGTTCCCCTAAGTCCAGCCGACCAAGAATGTTCTGCAGAGGATAATCTCCCGCAAAAATATCCTCCTTGGCTAATTCCACTTTCCGAAAAAGTCGGGTTGGCAGATAAAACATTGACCACGCCACCGATTGCATCTGCCCCATGAAAGATACCATTCGGTCCTCGAATTACTTCGATGAGCTCGCTTCCTAGTATTTCCACCGTGCTCCAGTATTGGTTGGGACCGGAGCGCATCGCGGAATGATTGAGCCGAATACCATCGACAAGGAGTAGGTTGTGGTAACCGGTTAACCCGCGAATGTAAGGAGAGGATTGCCCAAGAGCAGTTTTTTGTACCATCACGGAAGGAATCCCAGTAAGTGCTTCCGGCATTGAGCGTGAAATTCTCAATTTATTTTCATCATCAATGCTTCCTGTCGACCAGGTCGAAGAGAATCGGGGCTCTTCAAATCCTCCTCTTGCGGTTACAAGGATAGGAGATAATTCCTGAGCAGATTGTCTTTTATTTTCTGCCCTTAGGGTGATAGTAAGAAAAAAAAGAATCCAGCAAAGAAGATTTAGATAACGCTTAATCACGCATCTTGGTTATTCAATAATCAAACAATTTTTTCAAGTAACTTTCCGAGAACGGAAAATGCTAGAAATAAAAGTAATATTTCCTACCAGGCGTATTGCCAGCCTATTGTCCAAACGGAATCGAGCTCTAATTGTACACCGTTTACTTTTTGATCGATGGGAGTTTCCCATTCGGCGGCTAGCCTATGCCCACTCAATCCACCGTCTTTGAAATAATAATTTAAACCAAGACCAATGGCGGTGATGTCGCGACCTTGAGAATTTGGATTAAGGGCTGGGGACATCATTTTCATCATTCTGGTATCTTCTCCATCGACTTCATTCTGACTCGAGTAATCGAATTTTACAGTTGTACTCAAAGATTCGGTAATTTTACGAG
>DEYT01000142.1 GCA_002364975.1 Opitutia bacterium UBA3151
TGGTAGGAACTTTTAGATCCTAGCCTTCTTCCAGAATTTCCGAACGCTTAATCACATCCTTGAGCAGGCCTTTTTGGGGAAGTTTTTCGGCGGGGATTTTTCCAAGCAAAGCGTGGCTTTTGGTTCCCATCCAATCGAAGATATTGGCCAGGGTCTTATTTTCTGGGTTCTGGGTGATTGCCTCCAGCATCCACTTTTCAGCGAAAGCTTTTTCCCCGGCTTTATAAATGGCCCAGGCTGCAAATGCAGGGATCTCATCTTGGTCCTTGAGCACATTTTTTAGGCCCGGAATCGCGGATTTGGCCTGTTTTTCGAGGAGTAATAATCCAATCACTGACCAATAGCGCGTGACCGGGTCGCCATCCAATAGCCCTTGCGTGAGGGTTTTGAGGTTTTTCTTCTTACGGGAGAGAGCAAGGTCGGCATAGTCAAGATACTGAGCCAGTGGGTAGAGCTTGGGGTCCCGGACAAAGGCATACACAGTGGTCTTCTTTTCGCTGGTAATCCGTTTTCTCATTTCCTCAGGGATGAGGCCGGAATCAAAGTACTTCAGTTGCTGTCGACGAAGCTCCTGCTTTAATTCCTTAATTTTGGCCTGATGGTTAGAGTCTGCTATCCGGTTGTCGATATTGTGAAAGTCCTTGAAGTTATCGTAGAATTCCTCGGACGGGCGGGGCTCGAAGAAGCGGCCGGTTACTCGATTGGTTTTACCAGCCTGGTGGTGTCTCTCCCAGGCTCCGGTCGCTTTCATGTTGTGCATGTAAGCGAGGTACTGACCGTTCGGAGCGAAGGGTGCATAGTTTTTATGATAGGCAAATTGTTTGTCCCGCATCACCCGTACACAATCAAAGCGTTCGTCTGCCCGCCCCCGCCAGGAGAAATGATACTTGGACTCAGGTTCGGTCTCCGGACCGAGAAAGATCCGGCCCTGAAAATTATCCTTCATTTCAGCCCCGGTTAAGCTGACCCAGGTCTTGGGCATGTCGATAAAACTGACAATTCGGTCGATGGTTGACCCCGGGCTTTTCCCTCTGGGGTAGAGATGCTTCCATTTTTCTGGAATGCGGACAATCAAGGGGCAATGGATTCCGCTGGAATATAGAAATCGTTTACTGCGGGCAAGCACTCCTCCATGATCGGAGTTGTAAACAATGATGGTGTCTTCATAGAGTCCGTCCTGTTTGAGTTTTTCGATCGCTTGCCCCACTAGAGAATCCATTTTGGATATAGCACTCGAATACTTGGCGTAAGTATTCCGCATTTCGGGAAGATCCGGATGGTAGGGAGCGAGAATCATTTTCTTGGGGTCAACGGATTCGTCCTTATGATCGCCGAAGGCTCTGGATTCATGGCTATCACCGATATTGTATACGGTGAAAAAAGGTTGGCCTTTTTTCCGAAGCTTCCAAGTTCCAGCATAGTCCTTTCCGGAATAGTTCCAGAAGTCCTTGGGGTTGCGACCACTGGGTGCTCTGAGGTTGTAGTCGGTTTTCGAACAATTGCTGGTGAAGTAACCGGCCTTTTGCATGAGCTCGTTGTAGAAGTTGATAGATGCAGGAATCTCGAATCCGCTGCGCATTGGTTGGGTTCCGTTGGAGACGGAGTGCATACCCGTGATCCACGAGGATCGGGTCGGGGCACACACCGCTCCGTTATCAAAGCAGTAGAGGTAGCGGAAGCCTTCTTTTGCAAGTTGGTCGATATGAGGAGTCTTCGCATTTTTACTTCCGTAACAACTGATCCATTCGATGCTGTTGTCCTCGCTGGTCATCCAAAGAATATTGGGTTTGGCCATTTTGCCATGGAGGCCAAAGGCTGAAAGTATTAAGACAAAGATAAAAGTGAACTTGATAGGATTCATGTAGATGAAGTGGGATTATTTCGTTTGGTTTTTCTTCTTGTTTCGATCGCTAAGTTGAGGTGGGATGGTTGACTCTCCGCATTCGGTCATCAGGGCCTTTAGCTGCTGATGCAGGGTCTTGATTCGCTGTTTGTGGCTGGCTTTGGATGCAAGATCTTTGGTTTCATAAGGGTCGGAAACGACATCGTAAAGCTCGAAGGCTTTGGGTTGAAGAACCCGTTCCACTTTGCGGGCGGCACTTTTATTGGACTTAGCCCTTTCCATCCATTCCGTCCAGGGCTTGGCAAAGAACTTTCCTTTGGAGTTGAAATTACCCCAAATATGTTCCCTTTCAGGATGCCCGGTCCAGACCAATTTGTAGGTGTCGGTTACGATGGCCTTTTGCCAGAAGGGGTGAACATTGGAAATAAGAACTTCCTTGCGATGATCTTTAACCTTCTCTTCCGTCCATAGCCCCATAAGTGAAGTGCCATCCAGAAGAGGGTCCTCGCCACCTGCAAAATCGATCAAGGTCGGAACGATATCACAATACATCGCGAGGGCATTGGTTTTGCGGGGTAGGATTCGTCCCTTCCAGTGGGCAAGACAAAGGGCTCTCGATCCATGCTCGTAGGGGGACCACTTACCTCGGGGCATGGCAATTCCCTGTTCGCTTAAGAAGATTAGGATCGTATCTTTTTCCAAGTCCATCTTCTTCATGAGTTCACGGGTCTCGCCGACTTGCTGGTCCAACACCTCTACTTCGGCTGCATGTTTTGCTACCGCCTGCCGGGCCGTGGGTGTATCAATGTAGTGGGGTCTTAATTGAATTTCATCTACCGGGAAATTAGATTCCTCCCCATGGTCCCAGGGATGGTGGGCATGAGTCGCTCCGATGATTAGGCAAAAAGAAAGACCTCCCTTTTTCGCTTCAGAAATGTATGCCTCGACTCCATCGAAAGTATGAACTTGGTTGGAACCATTTGCACCGGATGCAAACCCTGGGATTGGATCGATCTTCGCGGTGCCTAGGCCGAAGTGTTTTTTGCCTGACAGGCCAACCTTGTAGCCCAGGGGAATCAGGAAATCGGCGATGTTTTTAACCCCAAACCTCTTCTCTTTCTTTGCATTGGCCAGCACTCCATTGTTTTTGGGCAGTAAACCGGTATAAAGCTCGGCACGAAGTGGAGCACATTGGGATACGCTGCAGTAAAATCGCGACATCATGGTGGATTCCCTCGCTAACTGATCAATTGCGGAAGTCCTTGCCTCTTTCATCCCGGTACAACCAAAGGCGTCCCAACCCACATCGTCTCCAATAACGATGATAAAGTTGGGTTTCCCCTGATTTCCCCAAAGATTAAGGCTTATTAGCATAAGCACCAACGGAGGAAATCGATTAAAGTTTCGTTTCAATCTTAGGTTTCTTATTGGTTGTTAATAAAGGAAAGAAAGTTATCAAGTTCATGATCTTGTGTCTTCTGTAAAACCTTTTTCATGCGATTTCGTAATTTTTTTACGGTATCACTAAGATTACTTTGATCCGCAAGATTTATCTGACAACCAGGATCAGTGGAGAGGTCGTACAATTCTTCTGGAGTTCTGTATTCAATAAAATTTTTAGTCTCGAGGTAACCCGCCATGACGGAGTCAGTGGAAGTCTTGGCCCTTTTAGTCAGTATCCAGTGGAATTCCCCAAGCATGGTTTTGGGCAGGGTTGTATTTCCATCGGCCCAGCCATTCCAGATATAACAGAATCTACGGGTGTTCAAAGCCCGGGAAGGGCGATACTGATCGAATTGCTTGGATAAATCTGAATGGAAAAAGGGCATCGAATCGTCGACTTCAGCATGGTTGTTCATGTAGTTGAAACAACTGAATGCCGTGGTCCTCTGCCATTTTAATTGCCGATCTGTCAATAAAGCAGAAAAGGATTGCCCGTCGGTTTTTTTCAAAGGGGGCAATCCACAAAGTTCAGCAATAGTAGGGGCGATATCAACCACCGAGACTACGGATTGCGAATTAATTTGGCCCGATTTTACTTTCGCGGGCCAGCGAATAATGATAGGGGTGCGTACGCCCGATGGATAAAGAGACCATTTACTTAGGTCCCAAGCCATTCCATGGTCGGAAAGAAAGATCACTAAGGTATTGTCGGCAAGTCCACTCTCTTGAAGTGCTTGGATAATGCCCCCGACGACTTGGTCCATTCGATTAACCGAATCATAATAAGTCGCAATCGTTTCCTGAATTTTTGATTCGCTTGGATAAGGGGAGGGTACTGGGCATTGTTCGGGTTTGAAGCGCGACTTTGGGTCCGGGTAAGGTTTCCCATTCGGAAAAGGCTTCCATTTGCCATCCCCCATCATTAGGTTGATCCAGTGGGAGGTTTCATCGGGATGCCTGGCCCAGTAGCGATGCGGGTCATGGGCATTGGCGGCGAGGAAGAAAGGCTTCTTTTCTTCTTTTGCTTGGGCAAGGAATTTGCGGGTAAAGGCGAAATACTTTTCCGGATTTCGACCCATCCCGGTTTGTTCATTCTCCCCATGGGGTGGGAGGCTGAATCGGCACCATTGGGAACCATGTTTTCCAATCATCCCGCTGAGGTATCCATGATCTAACAACTGGGAGGTGATCGATTGGGTTTCAGCATTTGTTCTCGTTGATTTCCACCATTTTGGAGGTTGAATCCCATGTCCCATAAAACCATTGCTTTGTGGAAACTGCCCGGTGTAAAGGGCCTGACGGGAAGGTCCACAAATCGGAGTGGCCACATACCCGTGCTTGATCAGTAGTCCCTCGGAAGCTAGGCGATCGAGGTTTGGAGATATGCCCTTGAGCTTATTGCCCATACAGCCTAAAGAATTCCAACCCAAGTCATCGGCGGTGATGAGAAGAATGTTTGGCTTTTTTGAAGTTGGGACTCCAAGCAAAGAAAGGGAGCAGAGCCAGAGGGAGCTGGAAAGAATCAGATATTGAAAGACCTTCATTTTAAATGCTGAGGCGTGCCACTTCTTTTTTATACCATCTCAAGACCAGCAAAGCACCAATCAAGGAGATGCCGGAGCAAGCAGCCGAAGCGAGGAAGTTAAGCAAGATTGCATAGGCGATGGCAAGGGATAGTCCGTAGCAAAGTAGGACTCCTCCAATTACATCGAGCCAACTGGATAGGGTCAGGGTGGATCCAGAAACTTTTCCGACTGCTTTTCGTATCGGTCCCCATGCTCCACCGGGGCGGACTTGACGGTAAAAATGAATCAGTTTTTCCTTGGATACTGGTTGGGTAAGAAAAGTGACCAAAATACTTAAAGGGAAGATTACACTGACTAAAAGAGCCACCTTGAACTCCCAGGCAAGGTCTCCCCAGGCTTGATCGAAGATGATAAATTCGCGATCCATCATTTTGAAGAGAATTCCTCCGCACAAGCCACCGACTAATGCGGTTAGTTCAGTGTATGCATTGATCCGCCACCAGAACCAGCGAAGGACCGAAGCTATGCCTCCGGGGATCATTAGGTATGCAAGCCATTCCATGACCCCGCTGACCGATTCGACTTGGGTGGCAATGGTGGCACCAGCCAGCATGAGTAAGACCATGAACAGCTTGGAGGCCCGAACATAATGGGTTTCATCGGCATCCTTACGGAAGAATCGCTTGTATAAATCAATGGTTAGAAAAGACGCACCCCAGTTGAGATGGGTATCAATGGTGGACATGAACGCGGCAAGGAAAGCAGTAATCAATAGACCTTTGAGTCCGATTCCTAGGTATTCATTGATTACCATTGGGTAAGCTTTGCTGTGCTCAGTCAGGGCAGGGAAGGCTACGATGGACACAAGTCCGACGACGACCCATAACCAGGGGCGACATGATTGAAAAATCGAATATAACAAGGTCGCCCGAATTGCATCTTTTTCATTTCGGCAGGCAGCCATTCTTTGCATGTTATATCCATTGGCATCGCTCCACCAGACCAGGGTGAATATGACCAGCATTTTTAGTACATCTGAATTGAAGGTAGAAAAGTCTGGGAACAGGGAGAGCGTCTTGTCCCCGTACTCAGGCATGGATCGAATGCCGGAAAGAATGAATTCCATCCCCCCGGTCTGGTTCACCGCAATACAGGCGAGGGCGAGCATACTGCCCATGGTAATAAAAAACTGCACCACATCCGTAGTAACCACGCCATAAAATCCGGAAAAAGTGGCGTAAAAAAGAGCCACGGCCATAAGAACTATGATTGCCTGTGTCTGATCAAATGGTGTGAGCACTTCAATCACGGTGCTCATCCCGAAAGTGACCCAACCAATGGTTAACAGGTTTTGTAAGATTCCCCCGTAACATGCCCGAACCCCACGAAGAATGGCAGCAGATGTTCCCTCGTACCGAAATTCAAAAAATTCCGCATCGGTGATCAAGTTGGTTCTCCTCCATAGTCTGGAAAAAAGGAAAATACCAATGATCAGGGGAAGGACTGAAACAATCACCCACCACATTCTCTCAAGCCCGTCTTTTCTAGTCACCTCGGTTACCCAGATCGGAGTGTCGGAGGCAAAACTGGTCGCGATCATGGATAGACAAATTGCCCACCAGGGCAGAGAACGACCTCCAAGAAAGAAGGATTCAGAATCCTTGGCCGCCTTACCGGAAAAGTAGATACCTACTCCAATGGCGAAGGCGATGTAGAGAAAAATAATGCTGTAGTCGATCCAGTGCACGAGCTTAAAGTTGAAAATCCACCACGATACCATCGCAAATCAATCTGCCTTCGACTTTTTCCATGGGTTGATCAACCGGGGTAGAGACGAGCATAATGGCTTGTTTGGCCGGGATCTTAAAACTCTGGTTTCCTCGAACGGAAGAATGAAGCATCTTATTGGTCAGAGCCTCGTATACCTGGACTGGTTTCTTGCCCATATCCCACTGTATGGTTTTGGCTGTAGGATGAGGGTTGTAAAAGAGGCGGGTAGGGAAGGTGGTCGGATTTATTATGTCTGTTGCCACCGGGTCAACCGCGAGGATTCCTTCGATGTTTGTGGGCTCAATGAGTGCGGCAAGGTAGCCAATGTTAGATCCACCATAGAGTCCGAGGTCCGTTTTACCCCAACCGTGTACCGTGGCATCCCCTCCCACATGGGGAGGATGGGGTAGTCTGGTTTCCACCACCAGATCCTGGATCTGAATCACTTCTCCTGGTTTCAGGTTTTCTGCCTGCACCACCACTTCGAGATCTCCCTCGCCAAGAAATGAAATTTTTTGGTGATCGCTTCTCTGTCCACGAAAATTAATTTGGTTTTCCGGATTCTTTTTGAAAAAGACCCGAATGTCATTTTCGATCCGGCGGTTTCGAATTACTACAATCAGGGTGTGTGATTTTCCAATAGGTAAATTAATTTTTCCCTCGTAATCAATGACGCCATCTGAGTCAGCAGTGAGAAGCATGTCTTTGTCGGGGTTGGTTGATTCCCCTAAAGTGAGAGTACCCGATTTCATCCGATCGACTTCAGGGTATTGGCGAATTTTTCCCTGTTTTCGAATTCCTTCATAGGGGATGCAGAAATTTGGATCATATTTCTTGGCCCATTGATAACTTGTCTGATGCTCTGGAGGCCAGGCATCGGGGTAAAAATACCGACTATTCGAGGCAATATTAAGAATCCATTTTGCAAGCTCAGGTGCAAAATGATCTTCGTAGCGGGCGATCGGTGCCATGATGCCAATTGCCTGAAATGTGTTCATGGCAAAGGCATATTCATAGTCAGGGTATAAGCTGCCAATTAATCCATGCACCGGGACACCGTTCCAAGACTCAAGCATCGCCCCCCATTTCCTTGGATTGTCGCCGGCAAGGATCCATTCAATAAATTTTGCGGTTTTGTGGTTACCATTTTGCTCAGCGTTATAAAGTGCGGATGCGTAGGCTCCAAAAGGGGCTAGGGATTCGTAATAGGGGTTGGTCTTTCTTAGATCCATCCAATCTAAGCACTTCTTGCTCATTTCTAAATAAGAAGATTTCCCGGTTTGCTTCCATCCGATGTATTGCAGGCAAGCAATACCAGCTACAACATCTGCTTCTGACCAGCCCCGGTCTACTGGTTGCTTGGTGTAAAAGTCATACCCGGTATGATCGAAATCGTTGCCAAGTTCGCGGGCAATCTGTTCCCATTTGCTAATGATGGAATGGAATTGAACGGTAAATCCTTTGGTATTTGGATAATGATGATAAAGATGTGTGAATAAAAGACTGGGAAGGAGGTCATACCAAAAACTGTCTCCCCGGGTTCCAACTTGATTGAGGTAGAGCCCAATTCCGTTTTTTTGATGAAAATGCGAGGACAACATTGGGACATACCTCGACTTGTCCATTCCAAGAAGTGTACCGTTCAAAACTGAAGCAATCCCAGTGATTGCTTCGTGTATGTTAGTTTTTGAATTTTGGCGAGAATCTCCAACATAGGTTGGAATCCCAAAACCTTCGACTTCGTTTACAACCTCGGCGGAGTCAGCCCAGATTAAGGGAAGGAACTCGCCGGTAAGGTTTTCGTCAAAAACCAAACGGTCAAAGTCTCGGGCAGTCTTTTTCCAGTCACGCAAAAAATAACCAGGTGGTAAATCTGGCATTTTCGCAATCGAGGGTAAATCTTGGGCGTGGATCCAACCAACAAAAAACAAACTTATTCCAAGGATGAATTTCATCTTAGGACTCGTACTGGAGAAAGGGGTCAGGTATATCAAGGAATCCGGCTTCTGCATCACTCAGCCCGGCAAAAAGCCTCGCTTTTCCATCTTCTAAACGATGTATACCACCCGAGAAAATTACATCCACAAGGTCATCGCGTTTGGAATCTCCAGTTGGGAAATCACAGCGTTTGGCAATAATTTCAGGTAGGGTGGATTTTCCAGTTTTTGGGTCTAGGGAAAAAACCATGGAATAATAATGCCGGTTCCGATTACGATCGAATTCGGCAATATGTCCAAGGACTCCAACTTCCCCATTTTTAAGGGAATGGGCTTCATTCGAACCTACCCAGGATTCTTTTGGACAGTGATCAAAGAGCGGAGCCTGGCCGATGATATCATGAGTTGCCTCTTCGAGAGAGTTTATCACACAATAGCCAATCTTTCCCCTCCCACCATATTCTCCCTGGGGTCTTGTCAGGACTAAAATGCGATTGTCTTCAAGTTGAAGAAAACGAATGTCCTTCATTTTTTCGGGTCCGGTGAGTACTTTTTTGAAATTCCCTCCTTGATCTTCGAGGAAAAATTCCATCTGCCACCCTTGATTATTCTCGCCAATGATCACGGGAAAACGAACGCCTCCGAGTAAAATTTTACCACCAATTCGGCTAATGCATGGATCCTGTAGTCCTTGGAAGGTGGGAGCATTTTTTACGGGATACCATCCTTTTTCTGCCTCTTCGAAAAAAACAATTTGGGAAATTTCTTCCTCTCTTTTTTCAACCCGGCCAGCGATTACAATCCGCCCCATCCATAAAAAGGGGGCGGTTATGTTGTAGATATCGTGATCAGGGAAACCTAAAAAGTTGAGTTTACCAGAATTCACAAAGATTCAAGGATTTCATGGATCGAAAATTCGGCTGAACAAATTACACTGTCCGAGGCACCATAATAAAGGGTTAGCTTATCGTCATCCACAATATGACCATTTGTAAAGACAACATTACCAAAGAAACCTTCTCTTTCATAAGGAGCCGTGGGTTCCATGATGGGTTCTTTGCTTCGGCTTATTACTTTCGACGGGTCTTTTTTGTCCAGTAATAAGGCTCCCAAGCTATACCGATTTTGATGATCTGCCCCGTGGTAAATAGCTAGCCATCCACGTTCGGTCTCAATGGGAGCGGCTCCGGCTCCAATGCGGGAAGAATCCCACATTCCATCCCGGGTTCGAGCAATGCAGGCGTGATTGCCCCAATCAGATAAATTAGGAGAAGACGCCAACCATATGAAGTGACCTCCCAGACCAACCCCACTTGGTCGATGTAAACAATAGTATTTTTCTTCGATTTTAGATTCAAAAATGGCACAATCTTTATTTGCGGGTGGTAGAATCATCCCGAATTCTTCGTAGTTTTCCCAATTGAATGTGCGTCGCAAACCAACACCATATCCGCTTTCGGAAGTCGCGGTATAAGAGAGTAAATAGGAACCATCCGCCATCGAAGCTACCCGACAATCTTCAATTCCGTAGCCTTCCAGATCTCCCTTACCGATTATGCCGGGCAAAGCAGCATCCTTAAAATGGATCCCATCCTTACTGTTAAACAATCGCAGGTGGGAGAGGGTGGACAAGTAGGTTTCACCATCGTATCTGGGTTCTCGTGGATCGCTGGTATCCAAGAAAGGATCATCCAAATCAAAGGAAACTATTTCCATCGCTCCATTTCTTAGAATGGGAAAAGAAATTTTTCCTTC
>DEYT01000170.1:0-215 GCA_002364975.1 Opitutia bacterium UBA3151
AGTAATGCAGCGAATTTAACCTCTGTTTTTCAGAATGCGGATAAAGCATCGGATTTGAAAGAAGTCATGGAAGTAGCTGCAGACTTGGGAGCCCAAGATGCGACCAATATGACTTCTGTCTTTCAAAATGCGGACAAAGCCGCAGATCTTAAAGCAGTGATGGATGTCGCGAAGGCAACTTTAGGTGCGGATGATGGAACGGGAACTAATAAATT
>DEYT01000170.1:562-22595 GCA_002364975.1 Opitutia bacterium UBA3151
AACCTCTGTTTTTCAGAATGCGGACAAGGCATCGGATTTGAAAGAAGTCATGGAAGTAGCTGCAGACTTGGGAGCCCAAGATGCGACCAATTTGACTTCTGTCTTTCAAAATGCGGACAAAGCCGCAGACCTTAAAGCAGTCATGGATGTCGCGAAGGCAACTTTAGGCTCGGATGATGGAACGGGAACTAATAAATTGGATGCTAGTAATGCAGCGAATTTAACCTCTGTTTTTCAGAACGCGGACAAGGCTTCTGATTTGAAGGAGGTAATGACCGCTGCTGCAGATGTCGGAATTACGGATGCTGCAAACCTGACTTCGGTTTTTCAAAATGCGGATCAAGCCTCTGACCTTAAGGATGTAATGGAAGATGCAAAATCTCTAGCTACCACCGGTGATACTTCTCTCTTCACTTCGGTTATGCAAAATGCGGATCAAGCGGCTTCGGTAAAGAAAGTGGTTGCAGCAGCGAAAAGCGGTGGTGCGTCTGCAAACATTGATAATGTCCTGAGAAATGCCTCGAGTGCTGACAAGCTGAGCGAACTCGTAGACAAGACATCTTCAAGCGGAACCGTGAATGTTACTTTGCTGGATACAGTTTTAGAAAATGCTGATAAGGCGGAGGACTTGTATGATGTGGTGGATGCTGCTGAAACCAGTGGCGGTGAGTCTTTCGATGTTACATCCCTTCTTGAAAATGCGGACAAAGCAGACAAATTAAAAACCTTAGTTGAAGCAGCCCAAACTTCGGGCGGAGCAGATAGTGACACCTTACTCACCCAAGTTTTCAACAATGCGGATCAAGCTGAAGACCTTGCCGCAGTCATTGTTGAAGCTCAAACCTCTGGTACCTCTGATAGTGTTAAAGCCCTTTTAAACAATGCGGATCAAGCTGAATCCTTTAAAGCTTCCATGGATAAGGCAAAATCCGAAGGAGGTACAGCAAAGCTTGGTACCCTTTTCAGTGTTATTGAAAAGGTTGACGCCAGCAATCAAGGAGGTGCTGATGATGCTACAAATGCGGCAAAAGCCCTAGAAAGTTTGGACGCACTTGTTAGTGTCGCTGAAACTTTGACTGGAGGGGGCTCAGAAATAGAGCTTGGTGCAGGATTTGATGCAATCCTTAACAGTGTCGACGATGTCGAACAAATTGCAACCGCCTTAACTGAAGATACTTCCCTGGTTACGAGACTCTCAGCTAGTGATCTTGATGCGGCATCCTTTGATATTGGTTCCGAGGTTGCTGCTTCTGCCTTTTCAAAACTACAAGATCAGTACGAAGATGGTGATCCATATTTGACGATCATCCAATCAAATGAGGCGCGTGCGGATGACCTTCAATTTGCTTTAAATCACCCAGCTTTGAAAATTAAGGCTACAGATTCTGCTGAAGAAATCACCAGAAAACAGGGATTGCAAAACTCCTTTCTCGATAATGTTGATAAAATTGATGATCTTCTGGAGATCAAAAAAGTCTTGGGTGAAGATGCCGACAAAATTACTACGGTATATTCAAATCTAGAAAATATTGCTGACCTGAAATCCGTCACTTCAAACCTCCGTTTTGACGAGGATAAACTTGACGCGGTTTATAATAACATCAGCAACCTTGCGGAATATCGCAAACTTTCTGATACTTTCATTGATGATCCCCGAAAGCTTGATGCTGTTTTTGACACGGCTAATCAAGCGAATGTTGCGACTATAAGTGAACTCGTTGATAGACTGGATCCTCAAAAGGGACAACATGATTTGGTGTTTAACAACTTGGAATATGTCGATGATATTCTCTCCATTACCAATCGTTTTGATGGAACACAGCGAGATTCGATTTTGGAAAGCGTCCAAGAGCTATCCTTCAATTTTAAGAACGACCCCGAAAAACAGAGAGCAATATTTGACAATGCCGCTCAAGTTGAATCCCTAAGCACTCTCTACACTGAATTCAGAACGGACCTAGATAAGTTGGATGTGATTTTTGAGAATGCAGATAAGGCGGATGCTTTCTTGAATGTCTACAACGATTTAAAAGATAGTAATTTTGAACAACTTTTTACTGATCCATCTTCCACCCTCGAAAATGAAGGTCTTGCCAAATTGAAGTCTGAATATAATTCAAGATATCATTCAATTTTCGATGAAAATAGTGAAATTGCTGCTGAAATTGCCGCTACTGCATCTAAATTCAGAGAGGATCCTGAAAAATTAGACCAAGTTTTCTCGAACATCGACAAACTTCAAGATATTAATGAATTTTCAAATGATTTCGCCGGTGATCGAACCCGAATCGATATCTTTTTCAAAAACCTCAACAATTTGGATGAACTTAAGAAATTTAAGTCATTAACCGAACGAGTTGGATTGAGTGGAGGTGCTGCGCTTGACTTATATGATCAAGATCCAGCCTATTTGAGCATTGCTCAGACTTCACCTGGTTATCTGGAGAAGTTGGTTGAAAGTGGAGTCACCCTAACCGAGGTTCCTTACACCCTTGCTCTTGAATTGGAACAACTTTCCCTTAGTACCATTGAATTGAAAGAAGTCTTAGCTGATTTACTTGCTGGTCCCCAAGTGGATGGACCTACCTCTGCTCCCCCTGCACAGTCTGGTCTGCAAGCAAGTTCTGATACCGCAACCTTAAGCTTTCTTATGGACCATGTCATTCCTTCCCAGGAAGATCAGACTGTTGATAATGTAGTTTTCCTGAACCCGAATAAGGTGGTAGACTATTCTGAAGCAACTTCTAGCAGCTTTTTCCAAGAATCTACTGACTTGTATTTCGAACTCTCTGATCTGGATTTCGATGATCCCTCTGCCTCCACAATTGATGCAGGTTATATCGGTGCCCTAGAAGATTCTGAGTACTTCGTTGGTGGAGTTTTTGGAGGAAGGAATATCTCCTTCAATCAAGCTTCCTATGATCTTTCAAACCTTGAGTCTAGTAATTTATTAGTGGCAGCTAGTGGCACCTTATCCTTGGACGGAAATTTAAATTTTCAATCTAAATTGGTAAAAGGTGAATCTGCTGAATTAATTTTTATGTCTCTTGAAGAATTGTCGATTTCAGAAGGTAGTGCAGTTTCTTTTGTTGGTGATTCCCTTGGATTTGGCTCCCTTGATTCGATTGAAGTAATCAATGTTGATTTATATGCAGAAGGGGAAGTTAACATGCGTTCCCTTGATAGCTTGGTAATTAATGATTCTGATATGAGTACTTCTGGAAATGGTGGTGCTGATTTCGTTCATCTACTAGCTGCTAGCGAGCTATCGATAGATAACCTTCGATTCTCTGAGCAGGTTAGACAAATTGCAATGGAAGCTATGACTATCAACCTGTCCAACCTCAACTTCCCAGCAGGTTCCACTGTGCAGTTGAATTCACTTTACGGTGGAATGGATGGAAGTTATCCAAATTTCGGTGCCAAGCAATATGGCAGGGTTAACTTCATTCAAAATGTACAATACAATTCCAATTTGATTAATTCACGCACTGCCTTTGATAAGTTCGGTGGAAATATAAATATTGGAAGCCTTCGATAAGTCTTTTTAATTTTCCTTTAATATGAAGATATTCTCTATCTTTCTTTCTTGTATTTTTGCAGGTGTTCTTTCTCTTAATGCACAAGACGATAATTCCAATAATGGTTCGGCAGAGGTAGATGCGATCGTGCCTTCTGATCTTTTTATTGATATGTTAAACGCTGCAAAAGATCAGCCAAGAGACCCGATGGGTACCCAACGATTGATTCAAGTTAAGGATTCTTCAATCACTCCGATAATGACTGCCAGCACTGCATTTAAATACACCTCCAATCCGGATAAAATTAAAACCCCGACCCGTGATGATGGTTCTACGCTTGATCTTAGCTTAAACCTGAGTGTTGGTTTGGGAGAATATGGGATTGGGGATGATGTACTTGCGGTTCCTTCTTTCTCATTTATGCAAATGCGAACCTTCACTGACCCAGGACAAGACTACGGTGATGATATGAAAGCCTACGATGTTGATGTTCAGGTTATTGGCATTTCACTTCCTCTTATCCTGCCTGATGACTTTACCCTAACTTTTGGACATTCCTATGTCGCGCCAAGTACATTTAGGGGGGAAAATCAGTTGATTTCATATTCAAACACCCCTAGTGTTGCATTCGCAAAAAATATTGCACTCAGTTCGGGGGATGTTATCTCTATGTCCGCAGGTTTAAGTTATACGTTTTCTCAAGGAGATTCTTTGCAGGATCAAATTACTGACCCAACTTATTTTAACTTTTTACAAGCGGTGATGGAGCAGAGCGGTGTCTCCGCAAGTTCAGAATACCCTGCAAACTTACAGAGTGGATTAGGGCATACTATCAATCTTTCTTATATGAGCCCGGTTGGAGAAAAACTTACCTTGATTCCCTCCTTTACTTACAACAATATGATGTTTTCTGAAGGATCCTTTCAAAATCGTTCGGATCGCACCTACAACCTTGGCTTAGTTGCTTCCTATGCTATTTATGAATGGCTCAATGCAACTGCTATGACGAACTATACTTGGAAGAACAGCACTGATAATGTTTCCGAATTTAGGGATTTCATTGGAGGTATGAGCCTAGGAGTGACCCACGCTTTTTAAAACTTTTCATGATCTGTGCGTTTACTTGGATACTTCATTCTGCTGCTTTATCCTTTTCTTTTCATACTGCTTGCTAACAATCAGTCTCGCCTTTACCTCGAGGTTGAACAGTTACTTGTGGAAGGGAAAGAACTTGCTGACAATGAGCAATTTTCAGAGTCACTAAAGGTACTGAATAGGGCTTTGGGATTGCTTAAGCAAACTCCTCGTTCGCACCCTCTAAGGGTAGAATCAGAAAAATTAATGCGTGTAACCAAGGGGCGTTTTTTAGTAGCTCGCTATCGGGGTGGGGAGATTCAAAACTTTACAGATCCCAATGCTTTGAGACCCTTATCTGAAGAGAGTCGAGAATTCACTGTCCATCAGGTATTCGGCAAGGTTTTAACTCGAAAAGTTTGGGAACCTAGAGATGAGATTCGAGTCGGGGAAGTTTTGGGACTTGGTCGTCGAGTTACAACCTTGCCGAAGGGCGGAATCGAACTGGTTTCGTCATTGATATCACCAATAACTCTGCGGACCGTACAAGCTTCCAGTTTTGATTTGATAAGCCCAAATCATTTCGCTCTACATTCTGGATCTTTTGTACTTCATTCAACGGTTAAGAATTCAACAATCATAATTGATTCTCCAATGGTTGAAGTAAAACTATCATGCAAAGATCCTTTCGCTTTTATGGCAGGAATAACTACGAACGGTGGGGTCAAAATTATTGGTTTGTTAGGTGAAGTTAGCCTTGGTTCAGATGGTGGTAAATTATTGCTTCTTCCTGGAGAATTAAGTTTTGCATTATCCGATGGATTCAGTCGTAAGATGAATGTGGAATTGAGTACATTACTGGTTACTTCAAACCTTTTAACAGATTTTGAACAGCCACCTGTATTTCTGAAGAAACTAAGGCAACAGGCCATGATGCAGGCTTTGAGAACCAGAAAAAGGTTTCGAACCGTTGTCGGGGATGTTAAAGGAACTGAAGACTTTGAACTAAAGGTACTGCAAGAAAATCCTCGTTGAAGCTAGAATCGTCTGAAAGAAATAGTTTTTCACATCACTTCTGGTAAAAAAAGTGAAACCTTATTTCATCATCTTAACCGCCCTGTTCAGCTCCTGTGTTTCAAATCACTATGACCGGACTGAAAGCCTCACTTTTTCTTTGAAAATTGGAGATTTTGACCAAGCTTCACAAGAAATTGAAAAATTGGCTGAGAACGGTCCTAAAAAGGACCGCATGTTATATCGGATGGAAGAGGGAGCAATCAAGAGATTACAAAATGATTTCGAAGGAAGTATACGGGCATTTTCACTTGCGGGAGATTATTACGAAAAATGGTTTGGGGTTCACTTACAGTCCCAGACCAAGATAAGCGAGGAATTAGGATCTACAATTGGCTCCCAAGAATGGAAACCTTATAAATCCAGAGTTTATGAACGCGTAATGCTTCGGGTTTATCAGGCATTGAATTATTTACAGCTTGGGAAAGAAGGACAAGCCCGAGCTGAGATTTTTAAAATTAGACAAGCTGTAAGCGATGCCAAAGACATTTGGCAAAAAGAGTTGAATGCTGCTCGTATTCTGATGCGAGAAAAATCAATGGATCTGGATAATGGATTAAGAAATCAAATGGAAGGTTCTCTTCGCGAGGATTTTTTAAGGGCTCGACATTTAGTTCCATCCAATTTACCAGATTTTGTAAATCCTGCGGCAATTTATCTGGAAGCACTTTTCTTTTTGCACGGTACGAATGAAAAAAGTGATTTGGAGAAAGCACGCTTTTCCCTACGAGAGTTATACGGGTTATATCCAGCAAACCCTTATGTTCAGGAAGACTTTCAACAAGCAAAAAAGAACCGAGCTTCAAATATTCCCACAACTTATATTTTTTTTGAGACTGGTCGGGCACCAGTGAGAAGACAGAAGCGATACGACATTCCACTGGTTTTCTTCTCGGTTACTTCCCGGATACCATATGCTGGAATCGCCTTTCCTCATTTAGTAACAAACGATAATTATCTTTCGTCTCTAGAAGTTTACAACGGCACTGAGAAAAGCTTGAGCCTTCCCCTCGCCGATTTTGACGCTATTGTAGCCAAGGAATTTACCAAGGATTTTCCCATTGAACTTACAAAAGCCATTCTTGGATTGGTATCGAAGGGAGCTTTGCAATATATATCAACAAATGCGGTACGGGATGAGTCGGAAGAAGTTCGAGCGGTAACTGGAGTAGGGGTAGGTGCATTGGCTCAAGGACTGACCCAGAGCGATTGGAGGTCTTGGACCACATTACCTAAGCAGATTCAATTTTGTAAAATACCCAGTCCTGCATCTCGAGAGTTGACCTTACGCGGAGTAGGAACGAAATTGGAAGAGTCCATTATTTTGAAACCTGCAACAATTAATCTTATCTGGATTCGAAGCATATCCGCCCAAACTCCTTTGCGGGTTGTGAACCAGTTTGTTTTAAAACCTTAAAATTATGAAAAATCTCTTGTTGTCCCGCCCTTTCAAGGTCTTGATTTTCTTAAGCATTGCCTTTTTTTTTAGCAACTGTGCGAAAAATAAAGTGCATTCCACCAGCAAGGAAAATCCAGATGATCAATCATTGGAACCCGTTATGAAAAGAGTCAAATTTCAAGGAGATCTTAGGGATGTTCTTATCGTAGCGGGGGTTAAGCAAAGCAAAGTTAATGAAGATTTACTCAAGGTAGAAGTAAGGTTACAAAATTTGAAGGAGAGAGAAATTAATCTTTCCTACAAAATTGAGTGGCTCGATCAAGACGGTATGATGATAAGTGATTCCTCATTAGTTTGGTTCCCTTTGCTCATAAAAGGAGGGGAGTCAGTAGCCGTTCAAACAGTAAGTACCACCACCAAGGCCAAAAATTTTCATTTAAAAGTTCAAAGAGCTAAAAATCCATAATCCATTTTCCACTGTAGCAGTTATGAAACATCCACTTATTCTGTCTTTTCTTATCACATTTATTATCACTTCCTGTGGGGAGAGGCGACCAGTGGGCCGTGCTGCAGACGCACGTTATCTTGAAGATGGAAGCAATAAGGGTTTGGTGAACCTAGAAAAGATTAACGCTCAGGATTTTACCCGTGCCGCCAATCAACTGATTGGAGATTTATTATCCAGTAATGCCTTAACCCAAGCACCGACCCAACCTGCAATTCTGCATGTGGGTGAGCTAAGAAATGATACTCAGACCTATTTTGATACCGATTTATTACTACAGGGAATGAAGCGGGACTTGATTGCCACGAATCGAGTACGGATTTCCACAACCGCTGGGCCAGGAGGAAAAGGGGCCGATAGTTATGCCCAAGAAGTTCGTGGTGATTTGGATAGTAAGGGTAAAAAGATCAATCGTCCCCGTCCTTATTTTTCTTTATCTGGAAAGATCATTGAAGAAACATCTCGAGTTGATAAAGTAACCCAAAAAGATTTTTACTTTTTGCTTACTTTGACAGAAATTAACTCGGGCACTGGCATTTGGTTTGGACGTGAGTTAATTACCAAGCAAGGGAGTAGGGGTGCTATTGGTTTTTAGATTTTACAAACCTTGGGAGGAAAATGGGATTTAAATCCTTTTCTGATAATCGAATCCGGTTTCCCTCTTTTACTTCAAGGTTGGCTCCAATCCTTAGGACATCTCCACGCTCCAAGAAAAGTAAGTTATTCTTCGCTTCTTCACTCATGTCACGTCTTTGGAATTCATAATAATATTCAACTCCATCGGCGGCTAGTCCCAGAAAAGAGATGGTGCCTTTTCTTTTTTTCACGGGACTTATAATTCGGAAAAAATGAAGAGGTGGGGATTTTAATTCTGGTTTCTCTAAGCCAAGGATTGAGAACCCGAATTTGACTTCTCTAATCTCTAAATGTAAGGGTCGGTTTATTTTCTCAACTATTTCAATGGTGGGATACCTCCTGACCTCATGGCTGAAGTACTTCGAATCATTTCTCGTCATCGGACAAGGCAAGCCATTCAGGTAAGGAGCGAAGTGAAAGAAGTTTTTCTCATCTTTGACCAAATGATCCATTATTTCATGCAAATTACGACAAATCTTTGATTCTGCAGGCTCGGTAATAATCAAACAACTACTTCTTTTTAAAACTCTGCTTGCTTGTTTTAACCATTCTACACTTTCCGATACTTTGTGTTCCTCTCTGATTTCATTGAGTGAGTAACCAAGCAAAAGAAGGTCATACCTGTACTTTTTCCTTTCCTGCATTTGGAATCGCAGGTCACCTCGCTTGGGGAAAACTTTTGAATTAGGCCAAAGGTTGTAACAAGCACGATGAAGGTCTTTTAGGTAATGTAGGCTTTTGCTGGAATAATCCCAGGCGTGAAGCTCTAATGGGTTTTGGATTCCTATGGAACGAATCAAAGATAAACATGCTAATCCACTGGCTCCTGATCCACTCCCTAGGTCGAGAATCCGAATGGGGCCACTTTTAGGAATTGTCCATTGGCAACGAGTGAGGGTTTCTGCCACTGCAAACATTATTGCCATCCAAGTTCTTGAGAAGTAAAAATTACCATAGGCTAAGATTGATAAATCACGACTGCCATAGGATAAAGAATCAAAAGATCTTGATTTATTAAACCGATCACTTTGCTCGACAATTTCTTGCCGAAGTAAGTTTAACCGTTTTTCTTCGCCCATTTCCGGCCATTTTTCTTGTGCTTTTGACCACCACCAATTTTCAATCTCCTTCGGGAATATCGGCAACAATACGGTAGGTTTCACAAAAAACTAATCTTTCCTTGAGTGCGAAAGGATCAAACTATAATTGGAGTTCTGGGGATATCTCTAAAAGCTGTACTTTTAGACCCTTGGAAAATGAAAAAGGTATCTTTTTACAGCTTTCCGCCGTATACCGCTTGGTCGCCCAAAATTTCTTCGATTCTTAGCAACTGGTTATATTTACAGATACGATCCGTTCGAGAAAGAGATCCTGTTTTGATTTGGCCAGCATTCGTAGCAACGGCAATGTCGGCAATAGTAACATCTTCAGTTTCGCCCGATCGATGGGAAATAACTGAAGTGTAGGAAGCTTCCTTAGCCATTTCAACAGCATCAAATGTCTCGGTCAATGATCCGATCTGGTTGACTTTTACAAGGATTGAATTGGCTACACCTTGATCAATTCCCTTTTTAAGAAAATCTACATTCGTTACGAACAAGTCATCACCGACCAGCTGCACCCGGTCACCAATGGAATCCGTCAATTTTTTCCAGCCAGTCCAATCATTCTCGTCACATCCATCCTCAATGGAGCGAATAGGGAATTTATTCACCAAAGTTTCATAGAAGGCAACGATTTCATCAGAATCCCTTTCCGATCCATCGCTTTTGCCAAAAATATACTTTCCTTTTTCCCGGTCAAAAAACTCCGAAGATGCTACATCAAGAGCAAATACAATTTCATCCCCAAGCTTGTATCCAGCTTTTTCAACCGCAGTACAGAGAGATTCAAGTGCAGCTTCGTTACTAGCAAGATTAGGAGCAAAACCACCTTCATCTCCTACTGCAGTTGAAAGTCCCTGATTTTTTAAGACTTTCTTAAGAGCGTGAAATATTTCGCAACCCATGCGTAGGGCTTCACGAAAGGTAGGTGCTCCCACAGGCATGATCATAAACTCTTGTACATCGATGGGTGCATCTGAGTGAGATCCGCCATTCAAGACATTCATCATGGGTACGGGCAGGACTTTTGAATTAGGTCCACCTAAGTATTTAAAGAGAGGTAAACCGGAAGCGGAAGCAGCGGCATGTGCTGTGGCCATGGATGCCCCAAGAATGGCATTGGCTCCAAGTACTGATTTATTCGGAGTTCCATCAAGGGTGAACATGGCATTGTCGACTGCAGTCTGGTCGGTCGCATCAAGCCCAACGATGGTCTCTGCGATCTTGGTGTTCACATTTTCTACTGCTTGGGCAACTCCTTTGCCGAGATAACGATTATTATCCCCGTCGCGTAGCTCGATCGCTTCATGTTCGCCGGTGCTGGCACCAGATGGTACGGCGGCTCTACCAAAAGCTCCTCCGCTTAATTCAACTTCAACTTCGACCGTGGGGTTACCTCGGGAGTCGATGATTTCTCTGCCGTGTACTTCAATGATGTGCGTCATGATTTTTGATGGAATAAATAAATTTCTGGTATAAATAAGAAGTTGCCCATCATGTCTTTCAGCACAATTTTGTCAAAATCCTTCGATTCAATCTTCTTTGGTTTACTTCGCTTGTTACTCGCAATTTACCTGCCGGTTCCTTATTACTACTTCTTTTTAAAACTATGGGTAAACCAAAAAATGCAATTTCTCCTACTCGTGAGGAAAATTATCCTGAGTGGTATCAGCAGGTAGTCAAAGCTGCTGATCTTGCTGAAAATACGCCTGTCCGTGGTTGTATGGTAATCAAACCATGGGGGTATGGAATCTGGGAAAATATTCGTGACGCACTGGATGTAATGTTTAAAGAGACCGGACACAAAAATGCTTATTTTCCTTTGTTCATACCGAAGAGTTTCTTACAACGGGAAGCGGATCATGTTGATGGTTTTGCCAAAGAATGTGCAGTCGTAACACATTCTCGTCTCGAAGCGGACGCGGATGGTATTCTCCAACCAGCAGGTCAATTAGACGAACCTTTAATTGTACGGCCTACTTCTGAGACTATTATTGGGGAACTATTTGCTCGGTGGGTTCAATCTTATCGGGATTTACCTCTATTGATTAATCAGTGGGCAAATGTGGTACGATGGGAAATGAGGCCCAGACTTTTTTTACGGACGGCCGAATTTCTCTGGCAAGAAGGCCATACCGTTCATTCGACCGCAGAGGAGGCTATTGAAGAAACACAAAAAATGCTTCGGATTTATGCGGATTTTGCTGAGAATTGGCTTGCTATGCCGGTGCTCCAAGGAGAAAAAACGGTATCCGAGCGGTTTCCTGGTGCTGAGTCAACCTTGTGCATAGAAGCAATGATGCAGGACCGGAAGGCATTGCAAGCCGGCACCTCTCACTTTCTTGGCCAAAATTTTTCCAAGGCATGTGGCATTAAATTCCAAGGGGTTGAAGGCAAAGAGGAACTTGGTTGGACTACCTCATGGGGAGTCTCAACTAGATTAATTGGGGGAATGATTATGACACATTCAGATGATGACGGTTTGATCGTGCCGCCAAAAGTCGCTCCAACTCATGCGGTTATCTTACCCGTTACCCCCAAAGAAGAAACCAGGGGGCAAGTCCTTGAAGCCTGTAATGAATTGGCACGAGAACTAAGAGATAAAATTTATTCCGGTGGCTCGATTCGGGTCGATGTTGACGATCGTGATCTTAGGGGAGGAGAAAAATACTGGCAGTGGGTCAAGAAGGGAATTCCGCTCACTATCGAAGTGGGTCCCAGAGACTTAGAAAAGTCTTCGGTTTTTGTTGGTCGCCGGGATTTAGGGGTGCAACGCGAGAGTATGCATCATAGCGAATTTGTTGAAAAGATAGTATCGATCTTGGAGGAAATTCAGCAGTCGCTTTATTCGAGAGCACTTTCATTTCGGGAGGAGAACACTTGTGAAATCAATGATAAGAAAGAGCTATATTCTTTTTTTACTGCGCAAAATCAATCAAAGCCTGAAATTCATGGAGGGTTTGCCTTGGTGCATTGGGACCGAGACCCAAAATGGGAAGAGAGCTTAAAGAATGATCTGAAAGTTTCCATTCGCTGTATTCCAGAAGGAGCGAGTGAAGAAGGAATTTGCGTTTTTAGCGGTAAGCCAAGTCCCAGTAGGGTAGTGTTGGCAAAGTCTTACTAATTCAAATTTTTAATCCCTTTAAAATGGAAGTAATTTCCTGCCTTTCAGAAATGCAAAAAAGCTCGTTGCAATGGGAGCGCGAAGGAAAGAAAATTGGTTTTGTTCCCACAATGGGTTCTTTGCATCTGGGACATCTTTCCTTGGTCGATTTAGTTCGGGATCAGTCCGATTTAGTTATTGTTTCAATCTTTGTGAATCCGACACAGTTTGCCGAAGGAGAGGATCTGGAGAAATATCCTCGGGATCTGGAACGCGATCTACTGCTTTGTAAGGAACAAAAAGTTGACTATGTATTTACACCAAGAACAGAAGATATTTATAAGGTAAATGCCAGTACTTACATTGCAGAGAAAAGTGTTAGCGAAAAACTCTGCGGGCAATCCCGCCCCTTACATTTCAAGGGAGTTACTACAATTTGTGCTAAGCTTTTTAATCTTTGTAGGCCAACTTTTGTTGCACTTGGGCAAAAGGATGCACAACAAGTTTCGGTTCTAAAACGAATGATTGAAGATCTTCATTTTCCGATCGAAGTAATCGTAGGCCGAATTGTGAGGGAGACTGATGGATTAGCAATGAGTTCAAGAAATGTTTATCTAAATGATACCCAGCGAGAGGACGCTCGACTGATCTTTCAGGCACTGATCAAAGTAAAGAAATTAGTGGTTGAAGAAAAAACCATTAATGTGGATCGGTTGAAGGAGGAGCTTATGAAGGTTTTGCAACAGGGAAATTCCGTGAGAGTTGATTACGCTGAGGTGGTTAACCGAAATACAATGCGAATAGAAGAAGGCAATATATCGAAAGAATCCTTACTTGTGGTTGCGGTATGGGTGGACTCGGTGCGTTTGATCGATAATATGGATTTGAGTAATGAGTAAGCGATTAAAGTCAGAATATGATTTGGTGATTGTAGGAAGTGGAATCGCAGGTCTCAGTTTTGCACTTAAAGTTGCCGAGGCAGGATACCGTGTTGCCATATTTACCAAAAAAGATAAAGCTGAATCCAACACCAATTATGCCCAAGGTGGGATTGCAGCGGTCACTTCAGCTGGCGATGATTTGGAAAAACATGTCGTGGACACCATGGAAGCTGGGGATGGTCTTTGTGATTCTCAAGTCGTTCGTGAGGTATTAAAAGATGGACCCGAACGGATTAAGGATTTGATACAATTAGGCGTATCCTTTTCTAGCCTAGATGATGGTCGTATTTCATTGGGAAAAGAAGGTGGACATAGCAAAAGAAGAGTTCTCCATGTCAAGGATGTGACTGGTAAGGCGATTGAAAAGGCTTTGCTTTCCAATATAGCAAAGCAAGGGGTCACCTTATTTGAACATTTTTTTGCAATCGATTTAGTAACTTCACGAAAAGCTCGTAAGTTAGGTGTTAAAGTCGAAGGAAGTGGCGACCGAGTTATGGGACTTTATCTGTACGATGCGAATAAGGAAAGGGTGGTTACGGTTGCTGCTCCGATTGTTCTTCTTGCCACTGGGGGTGCGGGACAAACTTATTTGTATACTACAAATCCTTCGATTGCTACAGGAGATGGAGTTGCAATGGCATCAAGAGCCGGGCTGCCGGCAATGAATTTGGAATTTATTCAATTTCACCCAACCACACTCCACTCGCAGTGTGGAGATCGCTTTCTCATCACTGAGGCTGTCCGGGGGGAAGGAGTAAAATTGATTGATTCGAAAAGAAAACCCTTTCTAAAAAAATACCACCCTTTGGCTGACCTTGCTCCCCGAGATGTGGTAGCCCGTGCAATCGACCGGGAAATGAAACGTTCGGGTGCCCCTTTTGTTAGGCTGGATACGCCAAGAATGAAGGGCAGCTTTCCAAAGCGATTTCCCAATGTCTATGAAAATTGTCTAAAACAAGGAGTGGATGCGGTAATCGATCCGATTCCCGTTGTGCCAGCTGCTCATTATTCTTGTGGCGGAATCCCAACTGAGATCGATTGCTCTACAAAACTAAAGGGGCTTTTTGCTTGTGGAGAAGTCGCTTGTACCGGTTTGCATGGAGCGAACCGTTTGGCAAGTAATTCCCTGCTCGAGGCTGTGGTGATGGCACATCGTGGTGCAGAAGCAGTCTGTTCCTTTCTCCAAGACCGCAAGAAAGAAAAGGTTTTCTTACCCGAATGGGTGGACGGTGATGTGCCTGCTTCGGATGAGAGGGTGGTTCTTTCCCACAACTTAGATGAGCTTAAGCGCACCATGTGGGATTATGTCGGCATTGTACGATCCACTAAACGGCTTGAGCGTGCCCGTTCTCGTTTACGAAACCTCGAAAGAGAAATCAACGAATACTACTGGAATGCCAAGGTAGATTTATCTCTCCTGGAGGTCAGAAACCTTGTTTGTGTTGCTGAATTAATTGTTCGTTCAGCTCTCAAAAGAAAAGAGAGCCGAGGGCTGCATTACACACTGGATTATCCGCATTTGGCCGAAGAGGCTGAAAATACTCTGGTTCCTCCTCTCCGAAGATAACCAATCATGAAGGGAGTTGGTAAAGTCGCGATGGTCGGTCCAGGAGCGGTGGGTGGTTATTATGGCAGTAGGTTAGCTTTAGCAGGGCAAGAGATCCATTTCCTCTTTCGTAGCTCTTACCATGACATTCTGAGAGAGGGCTTGTGGTTGGTACATCATGAAGAAAAAAGAAGAAAGGAAAAGGTTGAGTCTTTGCACGCACATTGTCATGCTCATGAAATCGGTCCTTGTGATTGGGTCGTAGTTGCAAGTAAGACAACTGCGAACCAAGACCTTGCGGAGATCATTGCTCCATTGATTGGTAATGAAACTCGTTTGCTCACATTGCAAAATGGAATGGGCAATGTTGAAAATCTTGCTGATTGTTTTGGAGCAGAACGAACCATATTGGCTGGTCTTTGCTTCACCTGTATCAATCGAACATCACCCCATATAATTGAAAGCTTGCTACCCGGTTATGTTCAGTTTGGGCAATTCAACCAGCACATCAACCAAGATGCTTCTGACATGATTCAGGCTTTTGAAACTGCTGGTGTAAAAATTCGGGTTGCAGAATTTTTAGATGAAGCACTTTGGCGAAAACTTTGTTGGAATATTCCCTTCAATGGACTTTCCATTGTAGCCGGTGGCATAACCACCGACCAAATACTTACTGATCCCCAACTAAGAAAAAGGGCCCGTGATTTGATGATTGAAGTGCAGTTTGGGGCAAAAGCTTTTGGGATTGATATTGAAACTTCTTTTCTAAACCGACAATTCGAACTTACTGAACCGATGGGAGCATATAAACCATCCAGTCTGATCGACTTTCTTGCTGGTAAGCCGGTCGAGGTAGATTCAATTTGGGGAGAGGCTCTGTTTCGAGGTCGATCAAAGGGAGTCCAAATGCCTGAATTGGAAAACTTATACACTCAATTAAAAAATAGCACGGTCGCTTCAGATCTTCCATTAAAGGATATCTCGATCTAGACACTGCTATTTCTTGTGATTAATCGGCTTGGTAACCGGAGATTCCTGAGTCGTTGTCCTGAAAGATTGAGCGGAGAGCACTCAAACTCGGTTTGGAAAGTATTGGTTTTATGTAGCTATTAAAGATAGAAAATCCTAAGGGGTTAAGTTCTTTAACTCCTGTCGGGGTTCTTGCCTGGTCACTCCATTCTGGTGAGAGCGTGCCGTTTTCCCAGAATTCCTGACCAAATTCCCACATGCCAAAATTAAGCAGATAAAGATATTCTTTGCATACGACCCTGTAAGTTTCGGGGGAATTAATATTTTCATCTCTATAGTCTGCCAAATTGAACACCCCATTATCTACTGCTTCTTTCACCGCAAAATACAATTCGCTTGTTTGCCAACCGCTGTGAAAATCTGGATCCCACTGTAAGGCATCGGACGAATTTGGAACTGCACCCGGTACCCCATACAAGTGAATCGTATGCATCAAATGTTCAAGGACCTCGGCAATATCGTAATCTCCAATGGAATTGGGTGCTCCATCACTACTGTTTCGGTACCAAATCATATCATTCATCATGTTTGAATCCTGGAAGTTCTCATATCCAAGATAGCTTTGTCTTCCTAAATCAGTGAGTGGGTTCGGACTATAGTCGGCCCCACTCCCATAAGCTATCCTTTGCACGGAAGAAAACCCCGCATGCCAAGTTCCAGTTTCTCCTTTGAGCACCTTAATCATCTGTTCCTGAGAGGAGATATCAATACCCTCTGAATTAGGATCAGTAAGTAGCTTTACGGTTTGAGCAACTTTCTTGGCCCACTCGTCAGGCACGGCAATCTGACCACCAACTTCACCCGCAATCACCAGCATCAATCCATTAATCTCAATGGAACGATCAAACCAGGCAGATAGGTTATTATTAGAGACTAAATTACCGCTGGAGTATGAAGCTGAGGTGTATAAACTTGAGGTGAACTGGGCAATCAAATCGGACTTATTTAGCCATTGCTTCGTATTTGGAGTATAAAATCCTTTTTGATTTGAGTAATATCTCCACTCCTTCAACTCGCTTACATACAGCCAAGGGTAAAAAGTAGCGGTGGTCCAAAGCCATTTCAAATCCGGATTGTAGATCCATAAGTTATTGGTGGTTGATGATGGAATGTAAAGCCAACCAAGGTTCGTATGATAAAGCCAAGAATTTGTTGTTTCAAAAAAAGTACCGAACCATGAACTTTCATACCAATTTGCTGAGCCCAAGTAGGAAGCATCAGGTAAAATAATTGAAGAAGTTTTTGTAGAAACTGAATAATTTCCGTTCAGAAAAGAAACAAACAAGATAGATGCGGGCAAAAAAAGGCATTTCATACTCAAGCCCGTAAGTTAAAAATAGGATTTACACAACCATCATTGCATCACCGTAGGAGAAAAAACGATAATTTTTGGCTATAGCTTCGGCATAAATTTCCTTGAGTGTGGATAGTCCGTCTGACTCTCCAGGTGAAAGAAATGCAGCGACAAGACAGAGAAGTGTGGATCCTGGAAGATGGAAATTGGTGAGTAAGTGATTCACTCCTTTAAATTGATACGGTGGGCGAATAAATAACTTGGCTTCCGCTTGAGTCATCCTTTCTAGATCGGAATCTTTCCCAGCAAGATAGTGTTCGATCGCCCGGACGCATGTTGTTCCAATCGCTAATTTTTTAAAACTAGGATCTCGAAGAACGGATTTTGTAGATGGTTCCAAAAAATACTCCTCGCCGTGCATAGCATGATCTTCAACTTTTTCAGTCTCGATCGGTCGAAATGTGCCTAATCCGATGGAAAGGGTAAGGTCATGAATGTAATGACCTTCTCTCTTGAGACGGTCCAAGATTTCAGCTGTGAAATGGAGACCCGCAGTGGGGGCTGCTACGGCACTTCTTTTTTCCTGCTTTGCATATACAGTCTGATACCTTTCTTCATCCGGGGGGGCTGCAGGTCGGCGAACATAAGGGGGGAGAGGCATAGCACCAAGTCTTTGGGCGAGGGCAGATGGATCTTTGTCGTGCGGAAGATGAAACCTAACAAGGTACTCCCCCGAAGAGAGAGATTCGATGACTTCGGCAGAATATTCTCCCTCAATTCCAAATTTTCGAGACTTTGCGGTTTTTCCTCCCGGTTTAAGCAAGCATCGCCAAGTAGTATCTGGAAAGTTGGACGGTCGTAGGAGAAGGCATTCCACCTTCCCGCCACTTTGCCTCTGTCCAGTCAGGCGAGCTTTCAATACCGATACATCATTTCGTAATATGGATAACTTGGATGGTAGCAGATCGGGGAGTTCATGAAAAAAATGGTGAGAAACATGTTGCGTTTTTCGATCGAAGAGGAGCAGGCGTGACTGATCGCGGCGTTCAGTCGGAGACTGGGCGATAGATTCTGCTGGTAATGGATAATCAAGTTCGGAACTTAGCATTTAAAGAGTCCATTAAAAGCACATCGACAAGCGATGGGCAATTTCCTAACTTCAAGTATCCCTAAAATCATAACCTCAATGTTTGTATTATGAATAATTCCAAAGATCTCATCCAGCCTCCAGCCTCTGCATCTCAAAATGCCCACATTAAAAATTTAGCAGACTATGATGCGATGTACCAAGAGAGCATTGAAAATCCACTGGTTTTTTGGGCAAAGATCGCTACTGAATTCCACTGGTTTTCAAGATGGAAAGAAGTTTGCGGTTATAATTATGACCGGAGAGAGGGAGCGATTTCGATCGAATGGTTCAAAGGTTCCAAGACCAATGTTTGCTACAATTGCCTAGATCGTCACCTTGACATCCGCGGTGACAAAACTGCGATTATCTGGGAAGGAAATGAGCCTGGAGAGGATGACACTATTTCTTACCGCGATCTGCACCAGAAGGTATGCAAATTTGCCAATGTTTTGAAGGGAAGGGGAGTGGGAAAAGGCGATCGAGTCTCGATATACATGCCAATGGTTCCAGAAGCGGTGATTGCAATGCTGGCTTGTGCAAGGATTGGAGCAGTTCATTCCGTTGTTTTCGGTGGATTTTCCGCCGAGGCTTTGGCGGACCGAATTGTAGACTCTGATTGTAAGACATTGGTCACCGCAAATGGCACTTTTAGGGGGGCGAAGGTAATACCTATGAAACCTAATGCGGATCAAGCCATGGCAAGAGCCTCAGAGGAAATGGAAGCAAAAGTTGAGACCTGTATTGTAGTTCGAAGAGTAGGTAAAGATTCAGGGATTGAATGTTCCATGGAATCAGGTCGTGACATCTGGTGGGATCAAGTCATGGACGAGGCTAGCCCTGATTGCCCATGTGAGGAAATGGATGCGGAAGATCCACTTTTCGTGCTTTATACTTCTGGTTCTACCGGAAAGCCGAAGGGAGTTCTTCACACCACTGCAGGTTATATGATATATACCGCAACTACCCATAAGTATGTTTTCGATTACCATGAAGAAGATATCTATTTTTGTGCTGCTGATATTGGCTGGATTACGGGGCACTCTTATATTGTGTATGGTCCCTTGGCGAATGGAGCAACTACCACTATGTTCGAGAGCGTACCAACTTATCCTAACCCAGATCGATATTGGCAAGTCATTGAAAAATGGAAAATAAATCAATTTTATACCGCTCCAACCGCTATCCGTGCAATTGCTGCAGCGGGCGAGGAATGGCCTTCTAAATATGACATGGATAGCTTACGAGTGTTGGGTAGTGTGGGTGAACCCATCAACCCAGAAGCTTGGCGGTGGTATTACAAGAATACGGGCAAGGAGCGTTGTCCAATTGTGGACACTTGGTGGCAAACAGAAACGGGTGGTATTCTAATAACTCCCTTGCCTGGAGCAACCCCTTTGAAACCAGGGTCGGCTACTTTTCCTTTTTTTGGAGTCAAGCCAGTCATTCTTGATCCCCAATCGGGAACAGTGATCGAAGGGAATGATGTCACCGGAGTTTTGGCAATGGAGGCACCTTGGCCTGGGCAAATGCGTACAATTCATGGAGATCATAAGAGGTTTGAGGAGACTTATTTCGATCAATACAAAGGATATTATTTTACGGGAGATGGATGTAGGCGCGATGCGGACGGTTATTACTGGATAACGGGTCGTGTAGATGATGTAATTAATGTTTCTGGCCATCGAATGGGTACGGCAGAGGTTGAAAGCGCTTTAGTTGCTCATGATTCGGTTGCGGAATCGGCAGTCGTAGGATTTCCGCATGAAGTCAAAGGAGAAGGGATTTATGCTTATGTAACCTTAAATAGTGGAGTTGAATACACCGAAGAGTTACGGGGAGAATTAAGGCAACAAGTACGGTCAGTAATCGGACCCATCGCCACACCTGATGTTATTCACTGGGCTCCATCTTTGCCTAAAACCCGCTCCGGGAAAATCATGCGTAGAATATTGCGTAAGATTGCTACTAATCAAGCAGATCAGGTTGGTGACACTTCCACATTGGCGGATCCAGCAGTCGTCGACCACCTAATTGCGAATAGGTGAATAAAAGTTTCTCTTGGCACTCGCCAACCTGTTTAAATTCATGCATAAACTTTAATAGGGTATGAAAATTTATTTGAATGGAGAGTTTGTCGAAAAAGCGGATGCCAAGATATCCGTTTTCGATCATGGATTATTGTACGGTGATGGAGTTTTCGAGGGTATCCGTCTTTACGAAGGTTGCGTTTACAAACTCGATGATCACCTTGAGCGTCTTGAGTTCTCGGCAAAAGCAATTTTGTTAGACTTACCAATGGAGAGAGGCGAGTTTGCCCAAGCCGTATGTAATTCTTGTCGAGAAAATGGATTGACCAATGGGTATATCCGCTTGGTGGTAACAAGAGGAGCGGGTCATCTTGGATTGACTCCAGATGGCTGTGGTCCTCCAAGCGTTATAATCATTGCTGATGAAATCCAGCTTTATCCAGAGGAATTGTATGAAAATGGACTAAAAATTATCTCTGTTCCAACCAGACGCATAAACTCATCTGCACTCCCGCCCGCTGTGAAAAGTCTTAACTATTTAAACAATATTTTAGCTAAAATCGAAGCTAAGCGGGTGGGGTTTCAAGAAGCATTGATGCTAAACGACAAAGGAGAAATTGCGGAGTGTACTGGAGATAATGTTTTCATTTTAAACAAAGGGATCGTGTACACTCCTCCCTTGGATGCTGGTTCTCTGAGAGGAATTACCCGAGCCGCGGTAATGGATTTAGCACAAGAATTAGGCTTTATGGTAAAGGAACAAGCTTTGACTAGGTATGATCTTTGGACTGCAGAAGAATGCTTTCTTACCGGTACTGCTGCAGAAGTGATTCCATGCGTTGAAGTCGATCATCGATCGGTTGGGAACGGAGTACCAGGGCCAGTTAGTAAATCTCTGATCGAGAAGTTTCGGGAAAAAGTCAAGGTGGACGGAGTTCTCTTAGATTGAGTTAATATGATCTCAGTCTGCCATTTTCTTCGATTGGCGCGTCATATGCGTTGAGAATTTACAATTCTTACTTTATTATATTAATAACAAATAATGAAATGTCATCATTGCAATAAACAAGCTACTGTTCACTTGACACAAATCCTTAATGGTCAAATGCACAAAATGGATTTGTGTGAAAGTTGTGCCCAAGCTAAAGGTGTAACCAATCCCGAAAATTTGTCTATTGGTAGTTTGATGGAAAATGTGCCTGATTCTACAGGTGAGGCTGCATCACCTATGACCTGTGAAAGTTGTGGTACTACTCACAACGAATTCAAAAAAGGGGGGAGATTAGGATGCGAAGCTTGTTACCATGTATTCAGACCTGTTCTCGATCCTCTCCTAGATGGGATGCATGCAGGAATTAAGCATCTTGGCAAAATTCCTGCCGGGTCCAAGGTTCGCGTCCAGTTCGAACAATCTTTGAGTCAGTTGCAATCAAAGTTGCAGGATTCGATTGAACAAGAGGATTATGAAGAAGCAGCTCGAATTAGAGATCAACTAAAAGATCTCGAAAAGAAAGCCAAGACAAAAGTATGAGGACGTATTAATGTTCCATGACATTTTGAACGAAGGTTTATCACCACAAAAAGGTTCTAAATCAATACCAATAACTCTGAGTACTCGGATTCGGTTAGCTCGAAACCTCCGAGAATTTCCA
>DEYT01000113.1 GCA_002364975.1 Opitutia bacterium UBA3151
TAGAGATAACACTCCTCTTGTTTGCTTCGATTTTTTTTATTTCGGCCGTGTCGGTCTTGAATCGAAACTGGAATCGATTGGACTGGATTTTCTTGAATCGCTTTTTTTGCGGCGGCAAGTGCTAAAGCAGAGCTATTACTTTTTGGGCAGGTTGATAAAAAGAGGACGGAATGAGCAAGGTTTAGCTCGCATTCTGGAACTCCAATGGTTTCGCAAGCCCGAAAAGTAGCTTCTGCGATGAGTAAGGCTCTGGAATCGGCCAAGCCAACATCCTCTGAAGCGAAGATTACTAATCTTCTTGCAATGAATCTTGGATCTTCGCCCCCAACCAGCATTTTGGCTAACCAATATAAAGCCGCATCCGGATCATTTCCGCGCATGCTTTTAATCAAGGCAGAAGCCGTGTCATAATGTTCATCCTCATTCCGGTCGTAGCGAATGCTGCGCTCTTGGGCAAAAAGAGCGACTCCATCTTCGGAAACCGTAGCACCCACAGGCAAACCATCGACAATAATTTCAATGATATTGTAGGCTTTTCGTAAGTCTCCCTCTGCCAAACGGGCAATTTGGTTAATGGCTTTGGGTGTGGTCCTGCATTTTCTAACCCCCAATCCATTTTTATGGTTATCGATACATGCAAGAAGTGCCTTTTCTATTTCGTTAATCTCGAGTGGCTTGAGGGTAAAGAGTTGGCTTCTGCTCAGGAGAGGATCAATGACATAATAGCGGGGATTGTGAGTGGTGGCGCCGATCAGGCGGACTTCTCCAGACTCAATATCTGGGAGGAGGAGATCCTGCTGGGCTTTGTTGAAACGGTGAATTTCGTCGACGAAGAGAAAACATTTTTCGGACCCATAGTAACGGGCAAGTTTTAGAGATTCTCGTAACTCAGTCACATTGGAAGTGACCGCATTCAATTTAATCTGTTTACACTTACTCTCCTCGGCAATGACCGTGGCTAAAGTAGTTTTACCCGTACCGGGAGGTCCAGCCAGAATTAAGTTGCCAACTCGGTTTTCACGAATGAGTTTGGGCAGAAGGCAGTCCTTGCCCAGCAGGTGGGATTGGCCGCGAACCTCCTCTAATCTTAGCGGGCGCATGCGTTCTGCCAAGGGTCTTGTGGGTCGTGGTGTCTTCTCAGCCTGTATATCTTGAGATGAACTCATAAGCTTAAAGTATTATTGAACCACTTCAATTGGTACTTCGCAAGTTCTCATGCGAAAACACAGATTGTACATTACAACATTACCTAAACTAAGTTTTCCTTGATGAAATCGACTTCAGCCTGCATACCAATCAGCAAAAGTTCAAGCCCTAATTCTTGCAGGTAAAGTGTCGGAGTTTTATGATGGATTGATGTAGTACGGTGGCACAGATTCCTTAAATAGCCAAGTTTTGTTGGTGATAGCGAAATCCATCGGATTTTCCTAGAAAAGTTCTAAGATTAATTCAAATTCTAAGACGATTTATTTCCTTTAATCTTCGATTTAGCCGAGCTCATTTTCAGCTACGAGATTTCTTTGTGTGAATTTTAAAGAGTTATTCGAGGTTTGATTTTATGGATTCAATGGCGTGACTGATCGCAAACAATTTTTTGTTACGATTATCAAAAATTAATTTCCCATCTTCCGGGCAACCGAATGATGACACCCATCCCATTCCTTTTTCTTCATGTATGTCGTGAACAGTCTGAAGCCATAATTTAATCTGCTCCAAGTTGTGTAACAGTCGATTGCCTTTCTCAGGAGTATTCAAACGATTTGCATAGGGTATTCGGCTAATGAGCTTACCCTCTGAATCTTTGTTTTCACGCCATGCGATTTCTGCAGTCTTACTAGCCTCCCAGAGTGATATTTTTGAGAAGTCTACATAACCTTCAACCAACGAGTGAGCCATCGCTTCAATTTCAGGCATGGCAGCTTCTGCAAAACTAATCCCTTGATTGCTCGAAAAAGCTTTTTCTGCTTCGACTAAAACCATCGCTTTTTGATCAATTGATTCTGCAATGGCCTCAACCATGGAATATTTGATCTGGGCCTTCAGGTTTCCTTCGAGCATGAGGTCAATGGCTTTAAATTCAGCTTGATTCTCAATTGAAGTCTTTGGATGATTAGGATTTTGGTCAAAGGTTCCTTGTTCTGACTCGTTTTCAACTGCCCCTTGATCAGCTTTTTCTGCCAAACTTACATGACTGTTAGCTTTTCGGTGCGTTCCGGTTATGACTAGGGATTCTCCAGCATTAAAAATAGAACTTTGCTTGGAAAATGAATTCACGAATTCGATTTTTCCTTCCAGAACTTCGGTGTGTACCTTGGTTGAATCCTCAAGGTTTTCGATAAAGGCGGTAAAACGAGTTCCAAGGTCGTTGAGTTTTCCAGCAGGAGTAAGCAGTCTAAAACTACCGGGCTCTCCTTCATGGTTAACTGCAACTTTACCCTCAATCATTTCAAGACTCTGGTCGTCAAGAACTTGAAAAAAAGCTGGGCCATTTATGATTACACTCGTTTTTGTTGGAAATTGCATTTCAATACTACCATTCTTAAGATGTAAAAATCGGTCCGGTATCGGGGCTCCGATCACAACTTCAGTTCCTCTCCAATCCGCTTGATCCATCGAAACCAAGCTAACTTTGGAAGGGGAGTCCGTTGAGGTTCCAAAATAAACAAAAATCAAGGCTGCAGCTGCCCAGCCCAACCAAGCAGGTGGCTTACTTTTTGTTTCTTCCACCGGTTCAAAGGAAGGGGTGGGTAAAGGTTGTGCTTTTCCATCTGGTGCCACATGACTTTCAAGGACTGCATGGGTTTCCAGGCAGTGTTGATAATACCCTCTTAACTCTTTGCTTTCTGCAAAGAATTCTTGAAGCCGTTGAAATTCAGGCTCTGAAATATCTTGATCTATTAGTTTCCAAACAAGTTCTTCTTCTCTTTTCATATTAGGCAGGGTTTGATTTCATATTTTCCTGAATACACTCATGAAGCTTATATCGAAGTCGTAGTAACTTTTGAGAAAGTGCATTTGGGGTAATCCCATGTTTTCGGGCAATCTTTTCAACCGTTGATTCTTTGCTGTATCTATCAAGCAAAAGGGTACGGCTTACTTCTTTTAATTTAGCCAAGCATTTTTCCATGGCGATCTCTCTTTCCGAATGAGTTCGTTCGTCGGGACTTTCATTCCCCATGATTTCAATAAGTTCAGGATTGAAAATTAATTTCTCCCTACTTTTATCCCGACAATATGCCATCGCTTGGAAATAACATACCCGATAAGCCCACTTTAAAAAAATAGTAGTTGGGTCCCAGTCGAGTCGTTTGATCCAAAGTAATTTATTGCACTCCTGCAGGACATCATCGGTGGACGACGAGTTGGCTAATATCTTGGCCAAATAAGCCCTCATCTTTGGCTGTGCCTTTGTGAGTTCATTTACTAAATGAATATCTTGTTCTTTATTATCCATGAATGCTAATCTTTATACCTTAGACCCCAGAAATATGACCAAATATGAGATCTTTTTATCCTTCCTGGATGTCTTTTATAAGTTCTCAATCTGCCAAATTTATCATCTGACCGGAACGAAAGGAATCATCGGCAGCAAGCACGATCTCACTCGCACGAATTGCACTTTCTAGGTGTTCGTCGAGCTTTTGCCTGCCCAAAATTCCATCGAGAAAGAAGAGCTGCTCCCGCCGGCATAATTCATCATGGTCCGGTTCGTCATCGAGTTCAATAAACTCATCCTTTGGCTCGAGTTCACCCGCGGAGTTCTGGACACTTTTATGAACCAGAATTCGTTCGGTTTGGGTGTGTGCATCGACCGAAGAAGATTTCCCTCTTGAAGAAGCATCACCGGCAACAATACTGGCGCTTCCTAAGGGACCAATCACATCTTTTATAAAGAAAGCAGTCTCACTCATCATCGGTCCCCAACCTGCCTCGTACCAACCTACGCTGCCATCCTCAAAGGTAACCTGTAGGTGACCGTAATTAATTTTGTTTTCTGGTAGTTCGTTGGTGAGTTGAGTCCCAAGTCCGGAGACCCGAGTCGGTTTGGAATTAGTCATTTGGCACATTACGTCGACATAATGAACCCCGCAATCAACGATCGGTGAAATCGAGGAGAGCAAGCTTTTGTGAGTATCCCAATTCTTGCCGTAGGATTGCTGGTTTAAATTCATCCGCATCACTAAAGGTTTGCCAAGGGTTTTTGCGACTTCCACGAATTTGATCCAACTTGGATGTTGTCGCAAAATATATCCGACAACGAGAGCCTTGTTTTTCTCGCGGGCTAGGCGTACAAGCACTTTGCATTGCTCCGTGCTTTCGGCAAGTGGTTTCTCCGTGAATACATGACACCCCGCTTCCAAGGCCATTTTGGCAAAGGGGTAGTGGGTGTCCGGATAGGTTGATATGCAGACCGCGTCCGGTTGAAAATCAACCAAGGCTTGATGGTAATCGTTGGCTTCCCGAGTTCCCACTGGGAGCTTTTCCATCAAGTTAGCCCGGGAATGCGGTTTGCGTGTGCAAACAGCAGCTATTTCAAATTCAGGAATGGATGCGTAAGCGAGGGCATGGGAGCGTCCCATGTTTCCGGCTCCTACCACGAGGACTTTAATTGTTTCGTTCATAATTGGTTGCATGTGCTCATCGCGAAATCCAGTCGGATGGTCGGTGCTTGCGCACAAGCTCATCCTGCATCTCGCCCACGAATTTGTAGTAATTCCCAAGAGTGAGTTTTGAGGCCGCGGCTTCGTCGACCAGTACGGTTGTTCTTGGGTGAAATTGTAGAGCCGATGCTGGGCAGAATGCGGAGAGCGGACCTTCTACCATAGCGCGAATCGCCTGTGATTTTTTTTCCCCATGGGCGAGAAGCAAAATTCGTCGGGCATTAAGAATGGTCTGAATACCCATGGTAATTGCAAGCTTGGGTTGAAATTCTCCGGGTTCGAAAAAGCGGGAATTGTCCTCAATAGTTTGTTTGGTCAAGGTTTTGACCCGGGTAATGGATTTCAGGCTGGAGGTGGGTTCATTGAATCCAATGTGCCCGTCCGTCCCAACGCCGAGGACTTGAAGGTCGATTCCTCCCTCTGCCTCAATGCTTTGCTCATAATCGGGTCCAACTTCAAGAGGGTTTTCCGCCATTCCATCCGGCACTTGAGTATTGGATTTTTCAATATCGATCCGGTCGAATAGGTTCTCATCCATAAAGCTTCGATAACTTTGCGGGTGATTCGAGGGAATCCCAACATATTCATCCAAATTGAAGGTTTTGACGCCCGCAAAGCTGAGACCCTCTTGATGATGCCTTTTGATTAACTCTTGGTAGAGCCCGAGAGGGGTGGACCCGGTAGCCAGACCGAGAACAGTGTCTGGAAAAGTCATAATTTGGGATTCTACCAAATCCGCACTTTTTTGGGCGAGAGAAGTGGCGTTGGGAAAGATGAGGACTTGCATAGGTTTCGGGTGGGCATAGAAAACATCTACTATGGAATGCAATGGATATTCATATCAACCCAAAAGATTGTCGATGGATTGGGGAATTAAGTAAAGGAGTTGCAGGGAGACTAGTGAAAGGCCTCCACGATAGAATTTCGATAGTCTTATTATTTTAAGAAACCAACGCGGTACTACAGCCATTAACTGTAACATCGTGGAGCGGGACTTATATAAAATAGATTGTGAAATTATTTAACCACTTGCAGGTTGCCCCTCATCAGAATGTGATGTCCAGGGAAAGTACAGACATAAGGATAATCTCCCGGTTTAGCAGGAGCCTTGAAATTTATGACTTCTTCCTCGCCACTGTTTAATAATTTACTCGCCCAAATAATATCCTTGCTGGGGGGAATAAAAGCCAAATCGAAACCATTCGCACCCAAGTTTAACGCCTCCATGGCTACCGCGTCCGCTTTGCCGGGATTGACTAATATAATATTGTGAGGCATGGCGTCAGGGTTGGCAAAAACAAGGCGTATTTTTTTACCTGCTTTTACGGTGATAGAAGGAGTATCGTACTTCATTTTTTCAACTAGGGTGGCAATCCGAATAGTAGTCAGAACCTTCGTATCCGAAATAATCCCAGATTTTTGAACAATCTTTTTCTCCTTAACACTCAATTCGGCGGGCATACGGTTGAGTACATCTCGAGCGAAATCGTAAGTCTGGCTATAGAGCTTATTGATGTCTTTCTGTTCGGAGGCTTCTAAAACTTCCAAACCTGCTCTTCGTGGCAGGTAGGAAGCGGTAACCGCGGCGGTCATACGAACACGACCATGTGGGTCGGAAGCTGCTTTCTTCAGTAAAGCGGATGCTTCTGGGATGCTTGAATAATTAAATCGTAAAACATTTAATGCAGCGGAGCGAATTCGGTGATCGGAGGATTTGAGTAAGTTTTGTAAAAGTGCATGGTTGAGTTTTCCCGCTCCCCAACTTACCCAAAGTGCTTCAAGTTGTAGCCTTTCATTCTTTCCTTTAGACCAAGCCGAAACCTCTTGGGCGACCTCGTCGGAATCTCTGCCCCGTAACTCTCGACGGGTTCGGTACCGGGTTCTTAATTCAGGAAGTTCTAAATTTGAAATCAGTTCCTTAACACTTGCCCCATGAATTTTTGCAGGTTGAACCAGTGGGCGAGAAGGGTAGGTAACGCGGTAAATCCGGCCGTGCTTGTGATCTCGATTGGGATCACGGGCATTGTGTTGCATGTGTCCAATTAGTGCATTTTGCCAATCGACGACATAAAGAGAGCCATCCGGAGCAAATTCGAGGTCGGTGGGTCGAAAGTTCAAATCCTTTGAAACAAAAAGATCTTGTCGGTATTCAGTAGTAAATCCAGGGTCTTGATCGATGACCTTATGTTGCTTCGCTCCAAGATACCCGATGTTGTTATTAATGAGAACATCACCTTGGACCTCCTCAGGGAAATGCCTGCTGGATACGAATTCGATTCCGGAAGTAGGACGCACCTTGTTGGAAGTGATGATATCAGGTGCTTTCAGGTTTGCACCATACCGGGCCTTGACCATCCCAGGAAGCATCCAAGACATACTTGTGCCCGATGTATGAAGAAAAAGTTCTTGTCCGTAGGCATCGACTGCCACACCCCATGGGTTAGGGATGCTGAATTGGGCATGTCGTATGAGTCTACGGGTTCGTGGATCGTAACGGTAAAATCCACCGTTCGAACCACGCTGGGGGCCGAAGGCGGTTTCCACATGACTATGCAGGAAAATTCCTTCGCTCATAATAATGGCACCAGACGGATCCGCACAGAAAGAGGAAATCGCATGGTGGGTATCATGGTCATCGAATCCAGAAAGCAAAACTTCTCGCTGGTCATATTGGTCATCTCCGTCTGTATCTTGCAGGAAAACTAAGCTCCCGCTTTGGGAAACATAAACCCCATCATGTGCGATTTCGAAACCAATGGGGATGTGAAGGTCGTCTGCAAAGTTGATCTGTCTGTCTGCCTTGCCGTCTTTATTTGTGTCTTCGAAAATGATCAATTTGTCTTTCGGTAGAGGATCTCCGATGCGGTAGTGGGGATAACTCGCCATGGTTGCGACCCAGAGTCTGCCTTTGGAATCGAAGGATATTTGAACGGGGTTGGCTAAGTCTGGGAAGGTCTTCTCGTCCGCAAACAGTTCGATTTTGTAACCCTCGGCAACTTCAATCTTGGTTTGGGCTTTAGGACCGGGAGTATACTCGATTAAGCCGTTTTTACTGTTTTTTGTCGGAGGTAGGTAATTGGTCGGCACCGCGGGAAGCTCAGAAGTTTGAACATCCGCATTTACCAGATCGTAATTTTTTCCTTGGAGCGTTGCCCAAATTGCTTGGTCTCGATTGATCGTATATTCCCTAGTTTTTTCAATTTCAAAGGGGTAATTCTGTGGGCCGTAAGGATTGTAACGACGACCGTAGACATGGACACCATTGGGTACTTTGTAGTCATTCAACCAGAAGAAGTTTTTATCCATGACTGCTTGGCGTACTTGCATTTTAAGGCTATCTTTTGGTTTTTGGTGAGGAAAGATTGAATCCGCTAAAAATTTACCTAACTTTCTGTAGCCATAATCATTGTAGAGGGCACCATCAATGGTATGATTGTTTCCATCTTGATACCAGTTTAAGGAAGGAGCAAAACAATCAATGAAAAGAATCCTATTTGCCAGAGCTACCTCGCTCATGCTTTGAGTGTAAATTCTCAAGTTACGATTTTGAGCTTTCCCTGATGTGATCCCTTCTACGGCTTCAACCGCAGTGGGGGAAATTAGAACGATCTTGGGGGTATTTCTGCCGAAAGCTTTTGATTTAAGATGCTTAACATACGCGTCCAATTCTTTCTTAAACCTTTCTGCCTCCTTAGGACCATCAAAGGAAGAATTAAAACCAAAAAAACATAGCACAACTTCGGCATGCAGATGGGAAAGCCATTCATCCGGGCTAGGGAAGTGACCTTTCGGCTTGGTGTCTGCTTTTAAGCTAGCATGAATGAGTTCTTTGGCGCCTGGGAAAGCATACTGTTCCTCTTGGTCTCGGCTCGGATGCGGTCGAAAGCCTGGAGTGTTACCTTCATCGCAAAGGTTCCGAATTTTTAAGTTTTTATCTGGGTGGCGGAGAAAAATTTCAGTTTCAAAATGACCAAAGTGTATCATTCGCGAGCCCATACCTGAGCCCACAAATACGACATCATCTTCTTCGGACAAAATAATGTTACCACCCAAATGGATCCATGAGGAAAAAAATACTGTCAAGATCAGCAGGCTTAATCCGGTTTTGTATAACATAGGGAATGAAATTTTAGAAAAATTGGGAAAAGACGCAATTATGATGTGATTTTAAGCTTTCACAAATGAATAATGGAAGCATCTAGAAAAATCTGGATATATTATGAATGTGTTCTTTTTCCTATTTTTTAAATTCCGGATTACTTCTGGGCAACTTTGCACCATCTGCTTTTAACCGTGCCATTAGTTCTGTCTCCAGTGCCTTAACAAGTCCGGTATTTTTTTCTGCCAAATTATTGGCTTCTCCTAAGTCGTTCTTGAGGTCATAGAGTTCATAAATACCTTCCCAGAACTTAATTAATTTGAAATTGCCTTTCCGAATAATGGAGTAGGGACCAGGGGCATGACGATAGTGGGGAAAGTGCCAGATCAGGGTCTCCCGATTGGGAGTTTTCTTTCCTCCGCTGCTCAAGTGGGTATTTAGGGAAAGACCGTCAATCGTCCTGTCCTTGGGAAGTGCAGTTCCTGTTACCTCCATGATCGTGGGAAATAAATCGATGGAAGATACTGGGAAGTCCGTTTTTTTTCCGGCAGGTATTTGAGCGGGCCATCGGGCAAGGAATGGAACCCGGATTCCACCCTCATAGCAGTATCCTTTTCCACTACGCAAGGGAGCATTTTCAGTGGGACCACCGTTTCGGTCTAGCCCGCCATTATCGCTAGTGAAAATAATCAGAGTATTGTCGTCAATTCCGTGCTTCTTTAGTTCGGCAAGCATGTCCCGCATACAGTCATCTATCGATTCAACCATCGCGGCATATTTTCGATTGGTTTCGGACTTCCCCTCCTTGAATTTGTATTTGTCGGCTACTTCCTGAATGGCTTGAATGGGGGTATGCACCGCGTAGTGGGATACCTGAATAAAGAAAGGCTGGTCTTTCCATTGGCGGATAAGTTTTACCGCTTCATCCGCTTCCCGATGGGTTAAATATTCTCCATTCTTTCGGCCTGGTAATTTATGAATACCAGCCCGAATGGTGGGATGCTTGTGTTTTGGATTGTTGTAAGGATCAAAAAAGGATGGAGGCTGTCCATAATCACATCCACCAAAGTTTTCATGATAACCCTGGTTTTCCGGATACCATGCCTCATCCCCGAGGTGCCATTTTCCAATGTATGCGGTTTTGTATGTATTATTTTGAAGGGCTTCCGCAATGGTGATTTCAGAACTTTCCATCCAATATGGATTTGGAGGGCATAGAAGTTTCCGGTTTTTTCCGCCAACATATTCTGTCGGATTCTTTTCGGGTGTGCCAATCCCGCCCCGTTGAAAGAGCGAGCGTATCCAATCAGTCACCCCGAGGCGGTGTGGATAACGCCCTGTTTGAACCGCAGCCCGGGTGGGGGAGCAGACTGCACAGGCGGCATAACCATTGGTAAACATAATACCTTCCTTGGCAAGGCGGTCGACATGTGGAGTACGGTAAAAATCGGAACCTTGGCAACTCAGATCCATCCATCCCATATCATCGACAAGTACAAGGATGATATTTGGTTTGGCCCGGTTCTCGATAGTGAAGGCTTGAACATGGCAGGCAAGGAGGCTGAAAAAAGAAATGAGAAAAATTTTCATATTTTTCTCTATTACCTTGAAATATCGGGTACAAGCAAAGCCTTAAATAAGGAGTAGGAAAATTATTTCATCCCAATCGGACTGAGAAATAAGAATCTGAACAAGATTTGGAAGGTATTTCCTACCTGGAACGCATTTTGGAAAGCAGTTTTAAAATTTCTAGGTATAACCAGACTAGGGTCACCATCAGTCCAAAAGCACTGTACCATTCCATATATTTGGGGGCTCCATTTTCCGCACCCGCTTCGATAAAATCAAAATCAACGACTAAATTTAGAGAAGCGATGACTACGATAAATAAACTAACCCCGATGCTAAAAAGCGAAGAATTAAAAGGATCTAGTACCGGAATTCCGCTTCCGAAAAAACTCATAATGAAGCTTATCATATAAACTAGAAATATCCCGCCTGTTGCAGCCGCAACCCCAAGTTTAAAGTTCTCTGTCGCTTGAATAAGTTTGAATTTGTATAGAATGAGCAGGGAAAAGAAGATACCAAAAGTGAGGAAAATCGCTTGGAAAGCAATTCCTTCGAACATACTTTCGAAGACCATACTGATCGCCCCTAAAAGTAATCCTTCGACCACTGCATAAATCGGGGCAGTCACTGGAGACCATGTTTTTTTGAAAATGGTAATTATGGCAATGATCAGTCCGCCAATGGCAAGAGGCCATACAAGCCCCATCCAGTATTCAGCATTACGAAAGGCGTAAAAGCCAGAAGTGAAAAGCAGAACTAAGCAGATCATAGTTTTGTTCACCGCTCCTTCCAGGGTCATAACCTCGGACGATGCACCCGTGTTAATCCGATTGAAGCTTTTGTTTGTGAGTGCTGGGTTTCCTGATCTGTATCCAATGTGATTGCTCATGATCGAAAACATAGTTATTTTTAGAGTAAAAATCAATGCATTCCTACACCACCTAATGATTTCTTCAATACAAGGTTCTTCAAGAAGCCCAAATTTCTTTTGGAAGAAATTGGATTTTGTTCGCGTCCCTACAGGCTTCAGAACCCAAAAGTAAATGATTTCGAGTTATTTGTATCTTACTGCTGCAATTATTTGTGAGGTGATTGGAACCATGCTGCTGCCATATTCCAAGAATTTCACCAAACTTTATCCTAGCGTATCTCTTGTCTTACTTTATTTACTCGCCTTTGTTTTTCTTTCTTTTGCGGTAAAGGAAATTCCTTTGACCATTGTCTATGCAACTTGGTGCGGTGCCGGTATATTTCTGGTATCGGTCTTGAGTTATTTTTTGTTTGCGCAATCGATTCCCTGGCAAGGAATCCTCGGTCTTATTTTGATTGTTCTTGGCGTGACTTTGGTGAATGGCTTTCGTTCTGATCCATTCTGATCCATCCTTCACACATTGATCAGATTATGAAGACGGGTCAATGTGTCATCCAGAAAGCCCACTGATTTTTTGATGAATACATCCCGTTCCAGCGAATTCTTGATTTTCCGGGATTCGAGGTATTTAGTCTTGCTTAGGAGTCGACCGATCCATGGGCCAAACCCCCCGGATGGGATCGGGAAGTCACTTCCATGAATCACCCTTTCCTGAACCTTGTGCTCGAGTAAAGGCTTCATCGTTCGCCAACGGTTCGGGCTTGCCAAGGCACTGTTGTCAGTGAATAGACCGGGGAACTGATCCATCATTTTAAAGAGCTCAGTGGTATAGTCAGGGTCACAAAGGCCGGACTTGCCAGCTCCATGAGCGGCGATTACCTTGACTCCACATTCGAGGGGTAAACGGAGGACACGTGGGTCGGCATAATCTGCATTTAAAACCGGGACGGAAAATTCACCTCCAGTATGGGCAAGTAATGGAAGATTAAGCTCAGAAAGTTTTTCCCAAAAGGAGCGATACTGGCTATCCGAGCAATTCAGGTTGTGGCAGTTGGGTAGAAGCTTGAGCACCTTGGCTCCGCTTGCCACGCAGCGTTCGAGTTCCTCGATCCCATCCTTCCGACTTGGATGAATGGAGCAGGCAGGAATGACCTGGTGGTACTTTTCCGCCAAGGAAAGCACATGATCATTCGGGACATAGAACTTGGCTCTTGTTTGCAGGCAGTTGCCGACCTCGTCATAGGGATAATCCATTGCTAGCAGAAGCACCGCATCAAGGGAGGACTCATCAATCAATTGGATTAATTTCTCTTCATAGGCCAAATCCACGCCAGATTTTTGACTAGATTTTAAAATACCAGCCTGTGACTTCACAATTGGCTCGAAGAGGCGATCAGCAAAATTCCGCCTCAGCCAACATCCGGAGCCATTGGATCCGTCTCCGACAAAGTGAACATGACCATCAATTTTCATTCGGAGAAAATTTCGTTGATTGTAAATGTTGGATCGATGGAAGGGACAAAGCGATGAGCAAAATGGCCATTCCTATCAGTTGTTGTATTCCAATACTTTCATGCAAAAAGATCCACGCCAACCAAGTCGCACCAAGTGGTTCACCTAGTAAGGAAAGAGCTACCATTCGTGCATCAATCCACCGGACGCACCAATTATAAATCCCATGACCCAGTACCTGAGAGATCGCTGCCAGTCCGATTAAGTAAATCCAGTCCAGTTCATGAATAGGCAAAGGATTAGATTTCGAGAAAACAACAAACCCCCAGAGGAAAACCATGGAAGAGCTGTAGCAAAGCAGGAGAAACGAGCGAAAGGAAATACGATCCTTTATTCCTTGGACAAGGAGCAGGTAGACCGCCATGCAGAGTGCTCCAATAAGAGCCATTCCATCTCCTTTCAGGTTCACTTCGTTGTCTCCCATTGCGAAGCCCGTGAGAGTCACGACACCAATAAGTCCAAGAAAACAAGAAATCCAAAAGAGGGAACTGCTTGGCTCTTTCCGTAAGAAAATGAGAGCGATCAGCCCGGTCCAAAGAGAACTTGTGGTAACTAAGCAAACACTGTTGGTAACACTCGTGTAATCTAAAGAATAAATCCAAGCAGAAAAATGAAGGGCAAGGAAACCACCGGCAGAGAAAGTCAGTAGAAGTTTTCGGAGAGGAATCGATGAACATTCCCTACACAGTTTGCGAACGCCGAAGGGAAAAACTAGGACAAGGGCAAATGTCATCCGATACGCAGCCGTGGTTAATGGATCACTGGAAGACATTCGGGCAAACAAGGCACCGGTTGAAACGCAAACAACCCCAGCAAGGAGAAGCAAACCAAAGGTTAATCGAGGCTTGAGTTGCCTGCTCAATTTTTCTTGAGTCCTAGATCGGTTAACTCTTTGAATCCCTTTTCCTCTTTCCAAACTTTCCATTCTGCGAGGCATCGTCTGGATTTCCTGGGAATGCGAATAATGGTAAAGCTTAGCAGAAGAAAAAGTGAAAAACCAATCAAACTTCCCCATGAGAATTGAAATAGGGCCACAGTAGAGACCAGGCTAATTCCAAGGATCAGTAATCCAAGAACCCAGAAAAAACGGGTAATCAACTTGCAGTGACTCAGGTAAATCATGGGATTTTCGCATTCGACACAGTGGGGAGACTCCACATTTTCCGAATAGGTTCCACCATCCAGGTTCGCTCTGGGTAAGGTGTTCCATTTCCTCCGATAGTCAGTATATTCCCTGCAAACTACGCACCAGGGTTCCTCTTTTTCTTCCTGAGGGTCAAGGGATTCAATCTCTTCGGCTTCCTCCTCCATTTAGTTACTCGAATTCAAAGTCTTCCTCCATATCCTCAAAATCGTTCTTACCGATGCGAGATATGGACTGTACTAGGACTAACAGCAGACATTCCAGGGATCTGAGGTATAGGAATCCAATACTGGCCGTTATGATAAGCTTGGTGATGTTGGCTAAAAGCTACGATTTGTATCAATTCTTTGACTTGTTCAATCGAGTAGGGGCCGAAATCGGTTCCCTCTTTCTGGATGTATATATTCATGCGGAGTTGGGCTGGTTTTGTAAAAAAAAAGTAAAAGTTAAATAAAATCATCGATCAAGGGTTAAGATTTACTCTTTGTTTAAAACATTTGGGAGAGAATTCCCTGATTCCGGGTTACGATTTGCATGGATTACATCCTATATTCCGATAGGGTTTTATAGGTGAAATTCAAAGAAATTCAGCCGGTTTTTTAAATAAGTGAAAAATCGAATCTATTCAGCACTTTGTCAGAACCTCATTCCTGGCTTATTTTTATGGGCTTTTGGCTTGGCTCTGGTTCTTTCCTATTACTATTTGGATATCACCCATGGATGGTTCGAGGAAATTATCCGATTAAAGCAAACTTATGGCTATGGGTATTCCGCAGCTTCCACTGCTTTTTTTGGTGGCTTAATTCCGTTTGTATTTATGCGTCTCAGTGGTCGGGAAGTTGGAGGTAATGGATGGGTGTTCGGATTTATCTTTGTATCTTACTGGGCACTGCGTGGAATCGATGTGGATGCCTTTTATCGATTGCAGACTTGGATCTTTGGAAATGGAGTGGATTGGAAAACCATTATCTGCAAGGTACTGGTTGATCAATTCGTCTATTGCGTAATCTGGGCCTCCCCGATCACAGTGCTCTTTTATGGATGGAAGGAGTCGGGATATTCCTGGAGTCGCTGGCGTTCCGAAATCAACCTTAAGGGAATTTTTGATAAGATCATTCTTTTCAACCTTACCACTTGGTTGGTATGGACTCCGGCAACCGCAATTGTATATTCCCTCCCGTCAGCCCTGCAGATTCCTTTATTCAACCTAACCCTTTGTTTCTTTGTTCTACTGGTTAGTGTTTACGGAAAAAAATAATTTGATTTCTAGTCGTAGGCGTACCGATACTCGGATTCCAGAAGCAGCATATCTTGGGATAACGGGATATCACTCCTTATGGCCTTTAATGCAAAAAAGTCTTTGAGCGGTTCTCAAATAAAGATCACCATTTGCCAAAGCGGGAGTCGATCGGCACACGCTTTCCAGATCGGTGATCCCAAGTTGTTTAAACTGATCGGCATCTTCGATGGTGACCACCTGCCCATAGGCTGCCATGACCATTTTCTTCAAGAGGAATGCTCCACCGGTAATGCTTCTGCTCCCACTTGGATCGAATTTTAGATTCCGCTGATCCATCTCCATTATTTCCGCGGAAGCGGGGTCAGTTTTCCGATGCCGTACAAAAAGCTTGGCTCAGAATTGCCGTAATTAGGGCAAAAAATCCCTTCACTTCAAAGTTCGTTTATTCTTATGTTTCTATACCAAACCACTTGCCCATGGTTTTGAAATCCAATCCGTCCGGTACGGGGTAAATCTTTCAGTGCTGTCTTGAACTTGTTGGTTGAACCATCAGGGTTTTTACCTGCCTTCTTCCAATCGTTGAGGTTGATCGAGAAAGCTTCCTTTCCATTGAGAAAAAAAGAAACCTGGGGTCCGATGCAGGTTAGTTCCGCCTGGTTCCATTGTCCCAGAGGCTTCGAAAAATCTCCCTTGGGAGCGGCACCGGCATAAAAGGAAGCATTGAGTTTTTTGGGCGGGAGTACTTTTTTCGCTTTTTTCTGAAAGCCCTCATTATCCATCAATTGAATTTCCAAGCCACCCTGGACTGGATTGTCCTTATCAGACCGGTAAAAGATTCCTGAATTCGCACCTTCGGACAATTTGTATTCCAGCGAGAGGGAGAAATCACCAAATTCATCTTTGGTCCACAAGTATCCCATCCCGCGAATGCGCTCCTGGCCCTTGTCGTCCTTTATGGTTTCCATACGGCAGACTACGGAGCCATCCTTTTCAATCTCCCATGAATCCGGTCTAAATTCGAAAGAATCAAGATTGGAACCGGAAAAAAGCCAAACCGAGTTTTCTGCAATTGGTTTGCAAGATTCAAAAAAGTTAGGTTGTGAACTTGAAAAAGGAGT
>DEYT01000127.1 GCA_002364975.1 Opitutia bacterium UBA3151
ACCTGTTGGTTAACTACTATTTAAATAGACATGATCCCAGCTACAAGAAAGTCCAAGCTGTTCTTGCGGGGAAAAGAAAGGCTCTCAATGATTTAAAGAATCAAAAGCTTACATCAATGGTCATGGGTGACAATCCTGCAAACAAAATGCGGAAAACTTATGTTCTTATGAGAGGTCAATATTCAGCCCCAGACAAATCCAAAGAAATTCAACCGGACACACCTTCTTTCCTCCCCCCTATGAACAAGGATTTACCTAAAAATCGTCTTGGTCTCGCCAAGTGGCTCATGGATAAGGATCATCCATTGACTGCCAGGGTAACCGTGAACCGATACTGGCAGACTATTTTTGGTCGACCCTTGGTTACCACTCCGGGTGATTTTGGATCTCAGGGTAGTTGGCCTTCTCATCCAAACCTGCTCAGCTGGCTTGCTGATGACTTTATTAGCAATGGATGGAATGTAAAAAGAACGGTCAAGCAAATGGTTATGAGCTCGACTTACCGGCAGGCTTCCGTGACTAGGCCAGAACACAGGGAGAAAGACCCGATGAACCTTTACCATGCCAGAGCACCAAGATTTCGTCTTATGGGAGAATTTGTTCGTGACAATGCCCTGGCGATCAGTGGCCTTCTCAACCGGACTTTTGGGGGACCCGGGGTCAAGCCCTATCAACCGCCGGGCCTGTGGAATGAAGTTTCCCTCAACGGGGGCCGTAGGTTTGTCCGTGATCAGGGTGAAAAACTTTATCGCAGAAGTATGTACACCTATTGGAAACGATCCGCACCCCATCCCGGACTGATGGCCTTTGACACCCCCACCCGTGAAACTTGCACCCTGCAAAGGCAACGAACCAACACCCCAATGCAGGCGTTGGTCACTCTCAATGATGAGCAATTTGTGGAAGCATCCAGGGTTTTCGCAGAAAGAATCTTAAAAAGACCTGCTAAATCATTCCATGAGCGATTAGAATGGGCATTCGAATTGGCCACTGGGCACCCCGCCGACGCCTTCAGGCAGAAAGTGATCAAGGATTCCTACCATTCGCAGCTAAAAGTTTTCGAGCAGGACCCAGGCCGGGCGGCAGATCTTCTCAAAATTGGTGAATCCCCACGGGACGAATCCTTAGATAAAAACCAGCACGCGGCTTGGACTATCCTTTGCTCCATGATACTTAACCTGGACGAAGCCATGAACCGCGAATAATCTTGTACCTAACCTGTTCATGAATCCCTTTGACTTGCACCAAGCTTACACCCGCAGACAAATGATCGGACTTGGAGCCCGTGGAATCGGAGCCTTGGGTGCTGCCAGTTTACTCAACCCCTCGCTGCTTAATGCTGCTACCAACCAAGCCAAAGACGGGTTTCCTGGCACCTTGGATGGTCCGCATTTCAAACCGACAGCAAAGCGGGTAATTTATCTTTTTCTTTCAGGCGGACCATCCCATATCGATCTGTATGACTACCACCCCGAAATGCGAAAGTTTCACGGTACTGAATTGCCCGACAGTATACGGAACGGTCAGAGGATCACAGGTATGACGTCAAAACAGGACTCCTTTCCCTGCGTTGCTCCCATGTTTGAATTTTCCAAACATGGCCAGAATGGTTCTTGGTTCAGCGAGGTCATTCCTAACATTGCCAGTATTGCTGATGATATTACCTTGGTTAAATCGGTTCACACCGAGGCAATTAACCATGACCCGGCAATTACTGCCATCAACACGGGTTCTCAGCAACCGGGGAAACCATCAATGGGAGCCTGGCTCGATTGGGGGCTGGGTAGCACCAATCATAACCTTCCCGGGTATGTGGTGATGATCTCAAAAGGAAAAGGCAATGCCCAGGCACTTTACGACCGCTTATGGGGTAGCGGTTTTTTACCCTCTAAGCATCAAGGTGTTAAGTTTAGGTCAGCTGGAGATCCCGTGCTCTACCTTTCCAACCCAAATGGAATCTCTAGGGACATGCGGCGAAATATGCTCGATGGCATCGCCAAAATCAACCGAGCAAAAAAACAAGAAACCGGGGACTTGGAAATTGATGCCCGTATTGCCCAGTACGAAATGGCTTACCGTATGCAGACCAGTGTCCCCGAACTTGTGGACTTGAAGGACGAACCTAAACATGTCCTCGATATGTATGGAGAGGATGCGATGAAAAAGGGCACTTTTGCTCACAACTGCTTGATTGCTCGCCGTCTTTCTGAGCGTGGCGTTCCTTTTGTACAGCTCTTTCACAGAGGATGGGACCAGCACAATAATTTACCCAAGCAAATACGGGGGCAATGCGAGGATGTGGATCAACCCGCTGCCGCTTTAGTCAAGGATCTGAAGCAACGCGGTTTGCTCAAGGATACCATCGTGGTGTGCGGGGGGGAGTTTGGAAGAACTATTTACTCACAGGGCAAACTGACCAAGGACAATCACGGTCGCGATCACCATGGACGAAGCTTTTCCATGTGGATGGCCGGAGGCGGTTTCAAGGCTGGGTTCGAATATGGTAAAACGGATGACTATGCTTATAATATTGTTGAAAATCCGGTCCATGTGAACGACCTTAACGCAACGGTTCTGAAGGCACTGGGTATCGACCATGAACGCTTCACTTACAAATACCTTGGACTCGATCAAAGACTCACCGGTGTCGATCACCCCAAGATTATCTCTGACTTACTTGCCTGATACCAACGATTAAAGCCAAAATAATTAAAATTAAAAGTATTTTGGTTTTGACCCATTTGATTCGTTCAACCACAAATTAGCAGTGATTTCGGTGGTGGACGAAAGAATAGCCTTACTGGCTGATTGGTTGGAAAAAAAGACTTCCTTTCGTGGGGGTGTTTTAAGCATTGCTTCTGCAGACGCTAGTTTTCGTCGTTATTTCCGACTCTTACAGGGCGGAAAATCCTACATCGTCATGGACGCCCCACCCGATCTCGAACCTTCTCTCGCTTTTGTAGAAATTGGTACTTGGATGAAACAAGCAGGTATTCTGGTTCCTGAAATTTTTGCAAAAGACCTCGACTTGGGATTCCTCGTTCTTTCGGATTTTGGAGATCATCATTTTCAGGATGCTTTGGAAGATGAATCATGGAATTCACTATACCATCTTGCGACGAATGAATTAGTCAACTTCCAGAAATCCCTTAGTTCAGCCGAGGAAAAACTGCCAATCTTTAGTAAATCATGGCAATGGAAAGAACTCGATATCTTCCGCGAATGGTGCTTACCCCATGTATCGAAAGAAGAATTCCAGGAAACTTTCAACGATTTGGTTGAATCAATCGACCGTATCCCCAAGGCTTTTATGCACCGGGACTTTCATTGTAGGAATCTTTTATTGTGCTCGAATGATGATTTGGGTGTAATCGACTTTCAAGGAGCAATGTTTGGCCCCGTAACTTACGATTTGGTATCCTTGCTTCGGGATTGCTATGTCAAAAACGAAGAAAGTTGGGTTTCTGATGAGGTTTACTCATTCCAGCAAAAGCTCATCTCTGCTGGCCTTGCATTTGCAAGGGTAGAAACTAAGGAATTCATGCGTTGGTTTGATTTAGCCGGGCTTCAAAGGCACCTGAAATGCATCGGTATTTTCAACCGTCTTAAGGTTCGGGATAACAAACCGGATTATATGAATGATGTGCCGAGAGTTCGGACATATGTTGAAACTGTTCTCCACCGTTATCCCGAACTAAAGAGTGCAAAAACACTGTTCCAAAAAGCAAATATTCAGATATAAGAATTTATGAAAGCTATGATTTTGGCCGCCGGATATGGTAAGAGGTTACGCCCTCTTACCGACCATACTCCTAAGCCCCTTCTAACCATAGACGGGAAACCACTCATCGTACACCACCTTGAAAAAATTTCAGAAGCTGGAATCAATGAGGTGGTGATCAACCTAGGTCACCTTGGCTACAAAATCCCTGAAGTATTAGGTGACGGATCAAACTGGAAACTCAGTGTAGCCTACTCCGATGAAGGACCCGATCCTCTCGAAACCGGGGGGGGTATGACCAAGGCACTCCCTTTACTGGGATCGGATCCTTTTCTGCTGATCAACGGAGATGTTTGGACAGATTTTAATTTTTCTCTTCAAGAAATGAATCTGGAAGGACAAGACTTGGCAAAACTCGTTCTGGTCAATAAGCCAAACTGGAGAGAAAGAGGAGATTTCGGTCTGGAACATGGCAGGGTGCGGGTGACCAACAACCCCTCCCTCCTTTACTCAGGAATTGCATTGTATCATCCCTCGATTTTGGATGGGGCAAATGTTGAAAAGTTTTCCATCGTACCACGCCTCAAAATAGCAATGGAGCAGAACCGGGTAAGTGGAATCCTTCATGATGGTGCTTGGGATGATGTAGGCACCCCCGAACGACTTGAATCACTCAGAAGTCAATTTGGAGAATAGTCAAAAAGGCTTGGGAGATGGATCGGCCTTGGTCAATTCTACTTCAGGCAATCCAAAAGCATCTACACAATACGCGACAAGGTTTTTAATATCATAATCCGATAATTCTTTGGAAGCCGCTGACATCACTCTACCACCTTCATCTCTGGGATGATAGCCTCTTTTACCTTCCCTAAATTTTCTCATTTGTTGGTAAAAGTACCAGCCTTCCAAATGAGTCAAGGAAGGGGAAATTAATTTTTGATTACCTTCCCCATTTTCCCCATGACAGGAAACGCACCTTCGTTGGTATAAATCTTTTCCAAGCTGAAGGTCTCCACGAATGGTGCGAATGGCAGGCACCGGTTCTTTGCTTGAAAACCAATAGGCTAAATAAGGTACATCCAAATCTTCCGAAATGCTTCTAGCCCCTATCCCCATAAGATGCTCCGATCGGTTTTCTGGATTGTTCCCTCTGATTCCACTTCTAAATTTATTGATCTGATCTCTCAAGTACCAATTCTCCATACCATTCAAAATCGGACCCCGTTGAGCTTCCTGTACCCCATGACAAACTACGCAACTTGCTACTAATGCTTCTCGTTTTTCTGAGGATTGTAGCTTCACCTCATTGTATTTTTCCTGATTCGATTGTTGGCAGCCAACTTGGATAAAGAAGATGGCAATCAAAAAGGAAAAGGCTGTTTGTCTTGAAAGCATAAATTTCAGATACTAATTAAACAAAGGAAATGCCTCAAGCGATTTAGGACAAGCTCTTGGCTTTACCCAAATGTTTAAATAGTTCATTTTAGCATCCATTATGCCTTTCATTGAATTCACAAATCTGAGCAAAACTTTTTCGAATGGATTCTGTGCTTTAAAAGAGATCAATTTCTCCGTGCAAAAGGAAGAGTTTCTTGCAGTTGTCGGACCTTCTGGTTGCGGCAAAACTACTTTACTCAGAATTTTGGCCGGCTTGGAAACTCCCAGTGCGGGTTCAATTGCCGTTGATGGTATCAGCATAAATGACCAAGAGCCTAAAGAAAGAAATATCGGGATGGTTTTTCAAAACTATGCTTTATTTCCCCACTTATCTACATTTGATAATATGGCTTTTGGACTTAAATCACAAAAGATTTCGAAGGATGAAATCAAGCAGCTTGTACTTCGGTCTGCCCAAAGGCTTGAGCTCAGTGAATTATTGGACCGGAAACCCCACCAATTATCCGGTGGACAAAAACAAAGAGTGGCTCTTGGCCGTCTTCTATCAAAAAATCCTAAAATCCACTTACTGGATGAGCCTTTGAGCAACCTCGATGCCCACCTTCGAAATTCAATGCGGGTAGAACTAAAAAAACTCCACATGGAGCATAAAAGCACCACTTTATTTGTCACCCATGACCAAGTAGAAGCTATGACCTTAGGCCATAGAATTTGTGTAATGAGAAAAGGCAAAGTTGAGCAAATTGGAACTCCGAAAGAAATATACCAGTCCCCGTCCAATCAATTCGTGGCCCAATTTTTTGGCTCCCCTCCAATCAATCTTATCAAGGGTAACTTGAGTTCCGCTGAGAATGGTGAGGTAAACTTTACTGGAGATGGTTTCGCCTTTAAAATCCCCCTTAATCTTGTCCCTACCAAAGCAGGACAAGTAGTCCTTGGAATTCGAGCAGAGGATATCATGCTTCCTTCTGAATCTGAAAGTTCTTCGAGTTCTTTACTAGAAGCAGAAATCTTGAGTGTGGATGATCTAGGAGACTCAAAAGTGATTCATCTAAGACAGGATAATCTGGTAATTTTAATGAAATCCACAGCAGGATTTAAAATTCCAAAGAATAAAATCAAATATGCTCCGAACTGGGGGAAAATTCATTGGTTCGATGCAGTGCGGGGACATAGGCTCAAGAAAGGGTAACTTCTCTTAAAGCCGTTTTCATTTTTCCAAAAACCAGAGAAAACATAATAAGGATGGGTAGAAGCGATAAGGTAGCAGCAGCCATCCCAACAGATTCTGGAATTCGATGACTGCTGTCTTTTAATGTAGCAAGGGCAAGTGGCAGGGTCATATTTTCATCATCCAAGAGGAGCAATGGGAGAAGATGTTCTTGAAAGGAGAGCACGAAATGCAAAAAGAAAAAGGTCATCAATCCGGGGAAAACCAATGGGAGCAAGCTGATATAAGTTCTGAAAGGACTCATCCCTTCTATCCTTGCCAAGTCAATCCATTCTTGAGGAAAACGGCGAAAGACTTGTAAAAAAAATAATACCCCGATTCCTGAAACCGCACCCGGAAGTAATAAAGAGAATAAACTACCCCGCCATCCCAACCATGAAATCCAGTCAAAGGTAGGCACGGCAAGAGTTTGCTTGGGAATAAGGACCAGAAAAATCGCCAAAAAGACAACCAGCCCCCTCCCACGAAATTTATATTTTGCCAGATAAAAACCTGCACCCGCAGATATTAATGTGGCAAGAAAAGCTTGGCCAAAGGAAAGGATAAGCGAATTGGAAAAAATCCGCAAAAAAGGCAGATAGCTTGCGTTAAATAAGGAAATGAATGCGTCCCATTTGTAATCAGCTGGTAGAAATAAAGTGGGCTGATAAATTTCATCGTTGGTTTTGAAAGAAGATAAAAACATCCACGCAAAAGGATAAGTCGCAATCACAACCGAAAACAAAAGAAAAATGAGGGAAGCAAACTTCTTCATCGTGATAGAGGACCCGCACGAACCCGAAGAATTAAATAGAGTCCAAATGCCAGAATGGGAGCCACCGAAAAACACATGGCGGCGGCAGTTGGAAAATCAAAACGACCACTGCCTCCTGGAAAAGCAACTTGATAAACATAGGTAATAAATAATAATCCTGAGTCCAGAATTCCCCCGGAGCCTCCAAGCAGCACATAGGCACCCGAAAAAGAAGCTACACCTTCAACTGCTAAAAAAACCCCAGCAAATAGGATTAAATTTCGTATTGCTGGAAACCAGAGGTAACGAATTTTGGACCAGGTCCCAAGTCCTTCCATTCTTGCCACCTCCAATTGCCAATGGGGCACACCCGCCAAACCACATAGGAAAAACATAGTCACCAATCCAGTCCACCGCCAAACGGACTGCATGATCATGGAAGGCATAATAAAATCCGGATTCATCATCCAGTTAATCGGTTCGAATCCTAGAGGAATGATCAAATATTGGTTAAGAGCACCCTCCTTTCCGTGAAAAAATAGATAAAACAAGGTAGAAAGTACACTTGGCATGGCAAGCCCGGGAATGATCAAACAAAAGAGCAATGGAGTTTGCCAGAACCTTGGAAGGCTCTGCAGGTTTACCGCGAGCATAAAGGAAAGAGATAGAATAAGGATAAGGGAACCCAACACATAATGAAAGGAGTTCGAAAGAGATTTCCAAAACCTTGGGTCATCGAAAGCCCTTCGATAATTTTCAAATCCTACAAAGCTTTCTCGTTTTCCAGTGGAATCAAATAAGCTAGTGGATTTCTGACTTAGCTCTAAGTCTGGGGAACGGAGGGATAAATCTAGTCCTAATCCAGTTGGTACCATCCAGAATAAACCCCATAAAGTCAAAAATGGACCGAGCAAAAAAAAGAATGATATGAAATTCCTCTTCGACTTAGAATCAAACATTAATTGGTATCAATTCCGACCCCACGATTGCTTCATCGCTTCCTTATACTGATCAATGGCATCCCTTGGTGTCAAAGCTCCAAACATGACCGAGCCAAAATAATTTTCCTGCATCAAAAAGATTGCCTGAGGCCTTCTCGGGTCCACCACCACCGGTGGAATTTCATCAGCCAGTTCAACGAGTAACTGACCCATTGACTGCTCAAAATATTCATGATCCTTGAGCAAGCGTTGATCTTTCCATGAAGGTAAGAAAGCGGGGAAGCTATTTCCCTGCAAAAATCGCTCCGCGTTCGATTCTTTATTCTTCATCACAAACTCGACAAAACTCCACGCTTCTTTTTTGTTTTTACTCGACTCGCAAATCATGAGTCCTTGTCCGGCAAATGTTGCCGTTCTTGGACCCAGTTTCCCCTTATCATCAACCCAAGCAGGTAAAGGCATCATACCCCAGAGCCCTTCCATGCCAGGTGCAAACTGTTGAAAAAGATCCAATCCATACCAGTCGGCACCGGCAACGCACAATACCTCACCGGTCTCAAGATCGCCGCTAAAAAAGACCGGGTCAAAAATAGAACCCCGGTCAGGCATAACCGTGATCTGGGCTTGGGACATCTCCGCAAATTCAGTTAAAATTTCTACCGCAACATCTTCATCCGGTAAAAAGGTACCGTCCTTCGAGAACAAATCACTTCCTTTCTGTCTTAAGAAAACATCAAATAGTGTACCATCTAAAGCTAAAAATCTTTGTGCATGTTCATCCATAAGTTTCTCACCAACCAGTCGAAAATCTTCCCAAGTCTTCAAATCTTTGGGTTCAATTCCAAAGTCATCAAACAAGTCCTTTCTGTAGTAGAGCATCATAGCACTTAAGGATTGGGGTAAACCAAGCAGTTTATTTTGATATGTGAATACTTCTAACCTCCTTGGATGTAATTTTTTGAGGAGTCCTGATCTCTTTGCCAACTTTTTCAAATCCATGAATGGACTTGGCCCGTTCAAAAAGACTCCAAAAAAAGTCTCATCTAATTGAACAAGGTCGGGAATTCCTTGGCCACTTCTTAAGGCAACCCCAAGTTTATCCGGCATTTCTCGAAACCCATAAGCTTTAATTTTTAGATTAAATTTGGTTTTAGCTTCATCATTGAAAAGTTTTGCCATCTTTTCATAGTATACCTGATCTTGAAAAGAGCTGATCCACATCTCAATTTCTTTGCCGCTAGCAGAAAAACAAAGGATAGAGGTCGTAAATAGGAGGATTACTTTATGCATGGCAATTTGAAAGTATTGAACCAAAAGCGAATTTCGCAAGAATATACCTTGAATGTCACATCTATTTGATGAGTAATTTAGATGAAAAATAGCCAAGAAAAACTTTTTCTAGGCATTTAAAATCATTCAATAAACTTTTTTGAAATGCAGCTCCCCTATTTTGAATTATTGCTTGTTTAAAAGGGTTGTATCAAATTGGATTTAACTGCTAATATATTATACCAGAATATTCGCACTTATTCCGCTATGAAATATCCATCCTTCTCAGCAAATCTTTTCATAACCCTATCCTTATGTATATTTTCTAAAATCTTAATCGGGCAGGATTATCGTGGGCAGGACATATCAGCGATGAATTTGTCCGGAATGGACCTCTCAGCAGCCCAATTCGATCAAACCACGGTGTTTTCCTCCCTTGACCCATACACCGGGCAATATCAAGGGGTCAACCTCTCGGGCACCAATGTGATTCTAAGCGGAATGGCAGGTCCGGTCGATTTTAGAGCGGTCAATCTTGCCGGCGTCTCCTTTATATATTCTGATCTTTCATCCGCCCAGTTTGATCAAAGCACGGTGTTTTCAGATGGTGCAAACGGAGTAAATCTATCTGGGACAAATGCCGTGCTTTCTAATCTTTATGGTATAGTTATGTTTGGGGGTGCAAATCTCTCTGGAGTTTCTTTCCAAAATTCTGATCTTTCAGGTGCAATGTTTACCATTGATACAATTTTCTCCCAACCAGACCCAGTCACAGGTCAAATAAGTGCAGTTGATTTATCCGACACCAACGCCCTGATTGCCTTAGCAGGTGCAATTGATTTTCGGGAAGTTAACCTGTCCGGAGCGAATTTAACCAGCTCTGATCTTTCTTCTGCCCTCTTGACTGGTGCAATATTTAACAACTCAACCAGCTGGCCCAATGGTTTTGACCCGATTTCTGCTGGTGCAATTAATACGGATGCAAACACTGTACTTAGTGGTGGCACCAGTGGAACCGATGACAACAACACAGTTTTTGTAGTTTCTGGTGGCGACTTCAATGCCCCTTTTTACAATTTCACCTATGAATCAAATGGATCAAGCGTAGACTTTCAAAGCACCAGCCTGAAAAAAGGGAATACCTACATTTTCAAAGCAAATTACATTTCTCCCTACCACCCCTTTAAAATAGGTGAAGCTTTTCAAGTAACTTCGCCCTATGCTACAGGCGGACAACTCGATCAAAACTCGGCAGCAAATAATCAAAGCATTACTGTCTCCATTCCATCCGATTACCAAGGAGTGCTAGCTTATTACTGCACCGTGCACTCCAATATGGTGAGTCAATTTATTTTATCAGAACCTACCATCTCCAGTAACCAAGGAAATCAATCCAGTTTTATTGCTATCTACCAATTAGACGTAGCTCATATTGCTGAATTAACCACCTCTCCAAACAGTTTTGCTGGAAATTATTCCATTGTTGAAGAGCTGAATGCCAACAATG
>DEYT01000115.1 GCA_002364975.1 Opitutia bacterium UBA3151
GATGGGCAGATTAAAGTTTCGCAAAAACAGATCTGTTATGAGACAAATCTATGGATTCGATCACCTTCTTTCGACGAAAGTCAGGCTCGAGAAGTAAGTATTTAAGCCTCTTCATTTGAGCTGCATAATTTTGCGGAGAAAAACGAATCTCTTTCACCTTACCCGAGAGAATCTTAACATATGAACCAGGTCCTGTTTCCATAGGATTCGAATAAGTGAGCACTTTCCAATCTCGATAAATAGCAGGATATTCCCGCCTAGCTAATTCGAGGAGTGGAGTAATCGCAGCGATTTCATCCAATCGACGATAACCATTACCCGAAGGTTCGGGTTTTAATTCCTGAGGAGAAATCGCAAGAGATGGAAGTAGGGATACGGTATTGCGAGCATATCCAGCACCTTGGTAAAGGTCTCCATCAGATGAAACCATCCAGTCCTGATAACCACCCCCTTTTTTGCCAAGCCTAAGTATGAGGATTGGGGCTTTTTCGATTACCCTGACTTGCAGAGTGGATGGAAAAACCCGACTTATTTGACTGTATGCTATCTGAGGTTCCCTGAGGAGTTCGGCTTGAAGTTCACCAATATCAATCTGCATGAGTGTCCGTCCACGCAGGGGTCCAAACCAATTCTGAAACCAGCGATGATCAAGGACTCCATCTGAATCGAAAGTAACACGATCAATTGGTTGGTCCATTTGATTCCAAGCAAGAAAATCTTGTGAGAAATCATTCCGCGATAACCACCAACCACCCGCACCCAGAATGCCAACCACCAACAAAAGAAGTAATGACCTAGCAAAATTCAAGGCTCGCTTTCGAAAAGCAGCTTTAGAGGCTGGTCTTTTGGAAGAATATTGAACAAGGTCCCTCCATGTAGACGGGCGGGTTTTGGTTTTAGTTTTGGCCATCATGCAGCGGGTAATAGATTAAGTTTTGTGAATCTTGAAATTGCAGGCCTGAGCAATTCTTTAACCAGAGCAGAAAAATCATATCCTGAACAGGATGCACTCTTAGGTAGTAGGCTGGTACTGGTAAGGCCTGGAAGGGTGTTGACTTCAAGAAAGTAAGGATGACCGTCTTCAGATACGATGAAGTCAATCCGTGCGAAATCCCGACACCCACAAGCCCGAAAACAATCAATCGCTTGGCACTTGACTTCCTCCTCAATCGACAAAGGTAAGATCGCAGGATATTTATAGTCGGTGGAGCCTGGCGTATACTTACGCTCATAGTCATAGACGCCACCCTGTGGAATAACTTCAACGATTCCAAGAGCCATATCGCGTAAGACGCCCACTGTAAACTCGCGACCAAAAACTCTTTGCTCCAACATCCAATTCCCACTAGGCAAACTTGAAAGAGAATTTTGAAGGTCATCGATTCCCTTCAGCACGTAGAGGGCGACACTGCTGCCCTGATCCGTAGGCTTGAGAATCAAGTCTGGCCCCAATTCCTGATGAATAAGTTTAAGATCCAACTCATTTGGATCTGTAAAGAAAATATCATTGGCTACCCGGACACCTTCTGCTTCGACCACTTGCTTTGCCCGTATCTTATCCATACAGAGTCGACTTCCCTCGCAATCACTTCCCGCATAAATAAATCCTCGCTCATCGAGCATCGATTGCAATGAGCCATCTTCTCCGAAGGTGCCATGGATAACCGGGAAAACCACGGTTTGTCGAGGATCTAAACCTTCGGGAACTTGGGATTCTTTGAGGTCTACGAGTTCGACCGAGTAATGATCCTGAAGGGCCTCAGCTAAGGCAGTACCAGAATTTAGAGAGACATCTCTCTCAGGACCAATACCGCCTGATAAAATTGTAACATGAATGGGGTTTTTACTCTGTTCCATGATTGCGTTTATGATAAAAATTCTTTCCAGCTATGGCCTAGGATATCTACTTCCGGCTCAAGCATCATACCTTTTGATTCTTTGACCCTTTCCCGAACCCTTTTGATCAAGGATATAACTTCTTCCGCGGACGCACCCCCTTCGTTGATAATAAAGTTGGCATGCAGATCGGAAATGACCGCTGCTCCTTCTCTCTCCCCCTTGAGTCCAGATTGGTCAATCAGCAAACCAGCAGATTCATCATCTGGGTTACGAAAAATGCACCCAGCGCTAGCCTCTCTAGGTTGGGTGGCCCGACGCTGACTGGCTAATTTGTCAATCACTTTACGGATAGCACGATGATCAGAACGACCTTCCGATTTCAACTTAGCCCGCAAGGCAATTCCATCATAGGCTTCCCGGCAATACCGGTATCCAACTTCTAAATCCGTACCTTGAATCTCCCTAATACTTCCGTCCGGAAGAAGAAAGCTAACCCAATCGACAAGATCAAAAGTTTCCCAACCCATCGCTCCTGCATTCATCCGTAAAGCTCCACCAAGAGTGCCAGGAATTCCTTCAAGGAATTCAAATCCTTTAAGTTGATTCTGACAGGCAATCCGGCAAATTTCCTGCAACCGAGCTCCGGCTCCCACCACCAGAGTATTTTCTGAACGAATGCTGATCTCACTCCAAAAAGAACCTCGTAAGCGAAGCACAAGCCCGCCATAACCATGATCCGGAACAATCAGATTGGAACCACGGCCGATCATACAATATGGGATATCCAAAAGATTACAGGTTTCGACCAAAACCCGAAGATCTTCGGTGTTGCTTGGTTCAGCATACCAACGAGCACAGCCTCCAACCTTCATCGTTGTCTTTACCGCTAATGGCTCTTCTGCACGCATAATACAGGACTTGGACAAACGTGTCTTCAGATAAATTGAAAAGGCATCGTGCTTATCTCCCTTTGCATTTTCCAAAGAAGCAAAGGCATGAGCCCAACGATCCAAGTCTCCTGCACCGACAAATAAAATCTGATCCTTTTTCGAATTCTTCGGAGAAGAACCGATAGCGTCGCGGAGCGAGCCAAAACTTTGATACACTCTCGTATCACATCGCATTCGCGGAGGCAAATATGCCATGAGAGATTCTACAGAACCCTCGGCATCAAACGGTTCAAATGCAGAATAAGTAGGTAAAAGAAAAAGGTCATCTGCCAAGGCTAATTCTTCCGCAAAATATTTAGCCAATAATTTTGTTCTGCTGAAGCGGTGAGGTTGAAAGATCACCCGCATCAAACTTTTAGGCTGAAGGATTCTTTGTTGACTCAAAAAGGAACGAATTTCGGTAGGATGGTGTGCATAGTCTTCAATAATCGAGCGATTTTCAGATTGGTAAAGTAAAGCTTGCCTGCGTTGAATGCCGGGAAACTTGCTGAAATCTAAGGAAGAAATATCAGCTCCCATTGTTTTCGCTGCTGCTTTTGCAGCATTGGAATTAAAAGTGAGAAAATCAGAGGGATCACAAGGGCTCGCAAAGCTCTCAACTTTAACCTTAGAAATCGAATTTTTCCACTCTGCCATAGGACTTGATTGGGGTAAGACAATCGAATGTTTAGTACGAGTAAAAAGAGATTGTAGTGTGCGAGCAAAGGCATTTGGACTGGAATATCGATCGACATGGTCCCAATCCGAATTTAAAGCTAGTGTAGCCTCCGGAGAAAATTTGTCTATGGTGCCATCACTTTCATCGATCTCCATAACCATCCATGCGTTCTTAACGAATTTACCTGGTGGCAGTCTGTTTTCCTGAAAAAGGCCACCCACCAAGTAGGAAACTGGAAACTTAACTTGCTCTAAGGCCCAAATCAATATTCCAGAAGTCGTGGTTTTGCCATGGCTACCAACTATGGCCAGAATTTTTTTCCCGCTTGTGAAGCGAGCAATAAAATCACCGCGTCTGTAGATGGGAATTTTGTGTTTTTTCCAATCCTTAAGAATGGTTGATTCTTCCTTCACCGCGCTTGATCGAATAATACAGTCAGGAATTTGAGCGGATATAGGCTCGCCTAGCACTTCAATTCCTGACTCGGAAAGCTGACTCCGCAACGGTTCACGAAAATTCTCGTCATAGGCAGATACCTGAATACCTGCACCTTGGAGATAAAGCGCTAACGGAGCCATACCCATACCACCGGCACCGAGAAGAAAAACTGATTTCGGAATCTTCATGCCACCATTCGGAGTACCCCTCCCCCTCGAACATTCTTGGTGATTGGATTTTCCTGAAGACATTGGATGATGTCCGAAGTCATTCGAGCCCCAACATCGCCCGGATCCATTGAAAAAAGATTCCTTCGTAGAATGGCACGGAATTCTTCATTAAATATAACTTCTTTTACCTCATTTAAGAGGTGGCTTTCGATATCCTTGTCCAAACACAATATACTTCCACCTTTACCTTCCAAAAATGCCCCATTTAGATACTGGTGGTTATCGGCTGCATAGGGATATGGGATAAGAATAGAGGGAACTCGACATCGAATAATTTCAGAAATAGCACCGGCTCCGGCACGGGAGACAACGAGGTCGGCCGCAGAAAGGACGATATTCATCTCATCTGTAAAGGAAACAAAGCGGCTTGTAATTATTTTCCCCGAAGGACCCTCTAATTGTACCACACCAGAGCTATCTTTGCCTATTCCGGTTAGGCAATATGTTGAAATTCCCTCTGTAGCAAGTGCTTGCAGATTATTTTTAACCCATTGATTTAGGGAGCTTGCACCTTGACTACCTCCGAGAACGACAAGGAGTCGATCATTCAGGGAAATCCCGATCTGCTTACGAGCCCTCTCAAGGGGAATACGCCGAAATTCCTTGCGTAAGGGATAACCGGTATTACGAGTGATTTCCGGAGAAATTCCATCCAACCCCATACCCTCGGGCAGATAAACTCTGGAAGAATGCTTTGCTAAAAATCGAATTGCCTTTCCTACGGCTCGATTGGCTTCATGAATAAAAACTGGCATCCCACGGGTCCGAGCTGCCATCGCTGGTCCAAATGTGGAAAACCCACCAAAGCCAACCAGTGCATCTGCTCCAACTTGTCGATAAAATCGCTGAGATTTGAGGAATGAGCGAATAAACCCTTGCCCAAATCGAGCTAGACCCAGTGGAGACCAAATAAGGGGGGCTCCGGGCATGGATTTAAAACTGAGCTTTGGATATTTTTTTGATAAACGAGCATCTACTTGCTTTTGACTGATAAAAAGCCAGGAAGGATAACCTCGTTCTTCTAAAGATTGAGCCAAAGCGATCCCTGGCGTAAGGTGTCCACCGGTTCCACCACATGCGATTACCACATTCCTCATATTTCTCGAACTTTCAAAGATCGCGGCTTTTTCATAGATTTAAGTACATTAATGACAAATCCAAGTAAAACGAAAGTTACCATCAAGTTAGAGCCCCCATAGCTTATGAATGGCAAAGACATACCCTTGGTAGGTAAGGAACCGGTTACAACACCCATGTTGATGATGGCTTGCAGGGTGACAAAGAGGATCGCTCCGGTGGCTAGAAGATATTCGAATAACCTTGGAACTTGTCGTAAGCGAAGAAAGACACTGGCAAAAAGGAGAAGAAAGCAAAATACGATTGCAGCGGTTACAATCAGTCCAAGTTCCTCCCCAATGACCGGAAAAATAAAATCAGTATGAGCTTCTGGCAAAAAATGTACTTGTTGTCTACCCATCCCCAAACCTACCCCATCCAGACCACCGACTCCAAATGCCAGCATTCCTTGCCACAATTGATAAGCACTGTCATTTGAGTTCGCCTCCACATCTAAAAACGAGGTGACCCGACGAATTCGTACCGGATCAAAATAAACTAAAACGGAGAAGGCGATGATGGCTAGACCTGCAACCGGTAACAACCAACGCAGGCTGGTTCCCGCTTGAAACATGATGGTAGCAGAGACCGCACCGCAAAGGAAACAGGTTCCAAAATCTGGTTGTAGGATGATCATACCGCAACAACTTCCAACGATTAGGGATGGGATAAAAAAACCTCCAACAAAGTTTTTTATCTCGCGATGGCGGGAAGCAAAATATGCAGCCAAAATCAAAACAAGTCCAATCTTTGCAAATTCCGATGGTTGTACCCTTAAAGGACCTAAACCAATCCATCTCTGGGCACCATTCACTTTTACTCCGATACCCGGAACTAAAGTGAAGACTAGTCCAAGCATGCAAATTCCAAAGATCAACCAAGCTCGCCTGCGCAGCCAATCAAGGTTGATAAAGATAGCATAGGCACCCACCGCGAGAGATAAAATAAGCCAGATTACTTGCTTGGTTAAAAGTGCCTGGGCACCGCGAACAACTCCCGCACTGAACAGCATAACCAAACCAAGCACAGTCAAGCTTAAGGCGGCAAAGATCACATAGATCATCACCCAATCGCCAGGTTTGTTTTCTTTTTGTTCTAGCTTTGTTTCAACCACCCTTTTATTTCCACACCCATGATTATTAATACCATATTAAGATTGAGCCTTAAGGGTTCCCTTCCGAAACATCTATAATCGGTCTTTCATCTGTTGCTCCTTTAAAAAATCCTTCAACACTTGATTCATCCTGCTGAATTGGAACCGAAATTTCTGGAGCCAGAAGAGAGTCAATGGTTGGTTTCGGAGCTTCCACCTGACTTCCTGAAACAATCAGAGACTGACCTACACGAATTCGGCCGGCATCTGCTAATCCATTCCAATCCATTATTTGTTGGACGGTGGTACCATAAATAGCAGAGATTCTGGTTAAGTTATCTCCTTTTTGAACAATGTGGGTAGAGGCACCATCAGGAACAATGGGGGAAACGGATTGGGCTACACCGGTTGGAGAATCCTGAGACATGCTTTCACCGGGAAGGTTTAAAACTTGACCAATTTTAATGATTGAAAATTTATTAAGACCATTGGCTTGCATTAAATCATTCAAAGAAAATCCTTGGGTTCTAGCGATTCGGCTCAGACTATCTCCTTTCTGAACAATGTAGGTTGCCCCCTTTGAAGTCTCAACCCCTTGGTCAGTATCGACTAGAGGCGTGCCATACCCGGCTTCTTCTGGAACCATGATCTCCTGACCAATCGAAAGTTTACCATTCTTATCAAGATTCGGGTTGGAGCCTAGGAGTGAAGAAAGAGTAACTCCTTTTTTGCGAGCGATTCCCCAAAGAGTGTCCCCGCGTTGAACTTGGTAGATGGATAAGCCAGAAGGACGAAGATTCACCGCAGGTACAATCGGGCTAGAATCACCGAGTATAGGAGGTAAGGGCTTCGCCTCGATAATTCCCTGTCCAGGGACAATCAGACCCCCAGAATTAGGTCGAGTCGGTGAAGAAAATTCAACACTCTTAGGTTTTTCCGCTGTCATTTCTGGTTCCGGATCAAGTCCAGCATTAAAACCAGAAGAAGGTTTTTCAAATTCCTCGACATTGGATGTCGGTTCAGTTGTGGCATTCTTCTTTTGCACGGTTTGACAACCTGGTTGAAACATCACGAGGAGAATAACTCCAACGTGAAGGGACAGGACGATTCCGAATATCTTTGTGAGTTTCATATTATTTTTCCTCGATTGGATTCATTCAAAGTAAGTATATTTGAGTATAAGGAGTGAGCCTTTTCTTCAAATCGAAAACGATCTGATTAAAAATGTTTCCACGCTCAAGATAGTCTTTAAACATATCAAAACTTGCAAAACCAGGACTGAAAACAATGTGTGATCCTCTTTTTGCGAATTGAAAGGCATTGTTTACCGCTTCAGGTAGACTTTTGCAGAAAGTGTAGGAAATAGACCTACTTTCAAGGACACAGGAAAGTTTTCCAGCACTTTCTCCGATTAGGAAAGCATGGCTCACATATTTTCTTAATTCTCGAGAAAATTCTTTCAGGCATTCACCTTTTTCCCTACCCCCACCGATCCAAATTATTTTCTTCTTAAAATTTCTGCATGCTGCAAGAGATGCCGCTAAGTTTGTAGCTTTAGAATCGTTCCAAAATGAAACCTCGTTCACTTTATCCACGAATGAAAAGCGAGACGGTTCCGCCTTGTAAGTTTGAATAATTGAAGAAAATACCTCTCTATTGATCCCTGATTTTTGTGCAAAAGCAAAAGCAAGAGCAATATTTTCTTGTTGTGGGAAAGTTCCTAAATAATGGTTCTTTTCCAATTCAAAATTTTGAAAATGATCAGCTTTGATTACTCTTGGCTTCTGTTTTAGTAGGATTTTATTTTCTTTCGCAAATTTAGAAACTGAGGAACCACAAATAAAATTTCCTTCGGAATCTAATTGTTTCAGTAAATTTGCTTTTGCTAAAAAATATTCTGATAAATTCGGGTGATGATCCAAATGATCAGGAGAAAAATTAGTCCAAATAATTGAATTTGGGCGCAATAAGTTTGTTTTTTGTGCCTGAAAGGAACTGACTTCTAGAAAGATGGCAATGCTTGGATCAAGTCCTTCACTCACAAGCTTGCTCAAGGGAGTACCTATATTACCAGCACAAAGAGAAGATCGACCAAGCTTATTCCAGAGGTGGTTCAAAAGTGTTACCAAGGTAGTCTTTCCATTGGTACCCGTAATCGCAACGATTGGATTTTCACAAAATATAGATGCAAAATCCATTTCCCCATAAATGAACAACTTTTTATCTTCTGCAATTTTTATCCAATTATGATCCAAAGTAAAACCAGGACTTGTGATTACGATGGATGATTTTTCAGCATCTTTTTCATTAAAATCTTTTCCATCCCTATCGTAAAAATTGTACTCCCAATTTAATTTCTTTAGTAACTTAGCTACCGCAAGGCCACTTATTCCTGAACCAAAAATTGCTACAGGTAGATCCATTTTTTTTTCCAAATATGCAGGAAGCAGAAGCATTTTAACGAAGTTTTAAAGTTGCCAGTCCAACAAGTGCGAAGAGAAGTGAAAGGATCCAAAATCGAATTACTACTTTTGTTTCCTTCCAACCTTTAAGTTCAAAATGATGATGAATCGGTGACATTAAAAAAATGCGTTTCCCACGACTTTTAAATGAAGCAACCTGAAGAATTACCGACCCTGCTTCCATCACAAAAATTCCACCAACTATAATTAAAGTAAGTGGCTGATGCACCATCAATGCAATCGCACCAACAAGGCCACCAATCGCAAGTGAACCTGTATCTCCCATAAACATTTCAGCAGGATGAGCATTATACCAGAGAAAAGATAAACTTCCTCCCAAGAGAGCAGCACACAAAATCGTCAACTCTCCAGAACCAGGAATCCAGCTGATTTTCAAGTACTCGGAAATGATATAGTTTCCCGAAGCATAGGCCATAATCCCGTAGGTTAATGCAACTGTAACCGTGCAACCAATTGCGAGGCCATCCAATCCATCCGTCAAATTGATGGCGTTACTGGAACCGGTAAGAGTAATGAGGAAAAAAAGGAAAACTAACAAAATCGGCATCCCAATATAAATGGGATCCTTAAAGAAAGGGACCCATAGCTCTCTCATCTTGTCCGCACTTCCAATCGCCCCTTCATTTAAACCAGTCAACACTTCCGAGAGCGGTCCCAATATCATAAACAACAATACCCCAGTGCTTAGCAACTGACCCAACAACTTATATCTTCCTGATAATCCTTTACTGTTCTTTTTAGAAATTTTCAGGTAATCATCTGTAAAACCAACGATGGTAAGCAGGCTGTAGGTAACGAGAGCGGCAACTACATAAATATTTGGCTCGGCACAAAGTATAGTTGAAACCACTACCGAAAAAAAGATCAAGAGTCCACCCATGGTAGGGGTTTTTTCCTTTGCTTTATGTAATTCTGCTAGATCCCCAACCTCATCCTTATCCCGAAAAGCTTGTCTGGCTCCAAAATCTTGCAGAAAACGAATTAATCGCGGCCCAATAAAAAAACCAATTAACATGGCTGTAATCCCTGCAATTATTGCACGGACCGAAATAAATTGAAAAAGCCTTAAAGGACCAAAAGTTTCCTCATAAAACTGTAGGTAGCTTAGCATTCCACCAGATTTCCATCTACCACTTGACTTACAGCCCAGGATGGAAGCAGGTTTTCAAGACGATTACTACGACTGCCTTTCAAGAGAACTGAACCTTGAAAATCCTCAACCAGAGACATGGCTGCTTCCATGTTATTCAAAAGAACAAGTTGTTCTTCGTCCGCACCGCTTTTCAGTAATCCTTTTGCAAACCAAGCAGCCTTTTCACCAATCATTATAAACAGGTCATTGGATTCTACTCTTATGGACGAACCAACCTCTTGGTGAAGCTCTTCTTGCTTGTCACCAAGTTCTTCCATTCCTCCTAATATATAAAGCTTAGGCGTACCTTTGAACTTTTTAAAAAAGAAATTCAAAGTGTCCCGCATCGAAGATGGATTGGCATTATAACAGTCAACAAAGTAGGTTCGCCCTCGACCTTGAAAGCGGATTGCTCTCAAGGTCGATGGGCGATATTGGGGTAGGCGTTCAGAAATTAACTCCGGGGAAATTCCAAGCTCAGAGGCAGCAAGTACGGCTAAGACCAAGTTTTTTTGCATGCCTTTTGATAACTCCGGTATTTCCAATGAAAGAACTGGGGACTCGTGCCGCCAAAGCCTTAGCATCCACGAGTCCCCTATTTTGTTTGTTTCAGTCCAAATTTCATAATGAGCCCGGCTTTCTGATAAGCTTTTTTCCTCGGGAGCTCCTTCAAAAACTACAACATGGGGATGATTTTCATCTTTCCATTTTTCAAAATTCTCATAGACCAAGCAATCAGCATGAAAAAGTGCCTTGGTTCCCTTTGCGGAAAATTCAAATAACTTTGCTTTTTCAGATGCTACCGTTGCTAAATTCTTCAAACCTTCAAAGTGGGACTCACCTATCATCGTCACCAAAACCAGTGTGGGTGAAATCAACCTTGAAAGTGTTTTCATTTCATCCATCTGATTAATGCCAACTTCAATTACAGAGAAGTTATGTTTTCCGTTCTCCATTTCCAATAATGTTAATGGAACTCCCAAGTAATTATTTAAATTTCTTGCTGTCTTGTGAGAAGTGTCACCTAGTAATAAACTAAGAAATTCTTTAGTCGAAGTTTTACCACAGCTTCCTGTAATGCCTACCACAGGAATAGTAAATTCTTTTCTATAGTTAGCTGCAATAGACTGAAACGCCCTGAGGGTGTCATCCACAACCAGTTGAGGTAGTTCGATATTAAGTTTGAGATTACTCACCAGAGCAGCACTTGCTCCACTTTCAATTGCTTGTTCCAAAAAGTCGTGACCATCTCTTTCCGCTTTTAATGCCACGAATATCTTACCGCTTTGCATTTTCCTGGCATCAATACAAAAGCCTGTAATATTCGGTGGCACTTTTCCATGCCATTTCCCCCCGGACCATTCAGCAAGTCTCTCTGGATCAAAAATTAACATTTATTGAACCAAAGCTTTAATATTAATTAATTCACGAACTACTTCCCTATCATCAAATGGAATTGCGGTGTATTGTACTTCCTGAAAGCATTCATGACCCTTACCAGCAATTAGTACACAGTCACCAGACTCGGCTTGATCAAGAGCCAAGCTGATAGCCCTGCGTCGATCTCCCACAAATGAAATCCTCGATCCGCGTGTTTGGCCTTTCTTCATATCCTTAAAAATGTCATCCAAGGGCTCAGTTCTTGGGTTATCCGCTGTTGCCCAAACTCGATCTGCCCCGGCACACGCCACCTTCGTCATTTCTAATCTTTTTCCCTTATCTCGATCTCCACCGCAGCCGAAAACAAGGTGAACTTTACCTTCTGTACATTCCCTCAACATACTCAATGCATTCCTCAAAGCGTCTGGGGTGTGAGCATAATCAACTACTACACTATAATCTTGGCCTTTATCAACTGACTCCATCCTACCATCTACACCTTCGAATGCAGCGATTTTACGTATTGAATCCGGAATAGACCTGCCCATTGAATGAAGGATAGCAACTGATGCTAATAAATTCATTACATTATACCGACCCAATAGTGGACTTTTTATAACCATTGAACCTGCTGGTGAGTCTAAAACAAATTCGGCACCAGTAGACTCTAAATTTATATTCTTTGCACGAAACAGATTTGATTCTTTAAGACCAAAGGAGAGAATTCTTACTTGAGGAGGTAATTCTTCGATTAAACGTTTTCCGTAGGGACAATCCCCATTGATAATCGCAATCTTTGGAAGCTTTCCATTCTCACCATTAAAAATCTTTCTCTTTTCTACAAAGTAAGATTCCATATTCTTATGATAATCCAAATGATCCCTTGTTAGGTTTAGAAATACTGCAATTTCTATTTGCATCCCAGCTACTCTGGACTGATGAATCCCATGCGAACTTACTTCCATTACCGCTTCTGAGCACCCACCTGCAAGCATACTTCTCAACATTGGATAAAGATCTGCTGCTTCTGGTGTAGTCCTAAAAGAAGGAAGCTCACGATCACCTAAATGATATCGAACCGTACCAATTAATCCAACAGGACGACCTGGTTCCTCAAGTAAGTGACGGGTCAAGGTTGAGACTGTGGTTTTCCCGTTCGTGCCCGTAATGCCAACAATATTTATACTTTCATCAGGGCTTCCATGATACCTCTTGGCCATCTTAGCCAATGCTCTTCTGGAATCTTTCACTTGAATCTTTGCTACCCCTGGATTTTCTTCTAAATTTATATTCTCTCCTATCAACGCTTTAGCACCGCGCTCCACTGCGTCCTCAATATATTCTTCCCCGTTGGTTCTTAAGCCCCGAATCGCAAAGAATGCAGAACCTGGAGTTACTCTTCTACTATCTGTCACCAAAGATGTCACCTGTACATCCGACAAATTTCGTTCCTCAACTTTTTCTCCTTCTGCTAATCCATTTAGGTTAACTTTATCCGAAAACCTTTGGTGCATTTCTTTCAAGGATCTTATGTTCTGTTTTTTTGTATTCATGACTGATTTATTAAATTGCCCTGACTGGATTCAAAGTTGAAGCAATTGATGGTTTATCCGTTGGCTTTGCTTTTTTTGTTTCTACGGGCTTTAAGCCAAGGTAACTTATAATCTGCTTACCGATATTCTGAAAAGATGGTCCAGCAACACTTCCGCCATATCCCAATCTACCATCTTTCATCTTTGGCTCATCCACCACAATGGTAATCATAATACTTGGATTTTCGGCAGGAAAATAACCAGCGAATGAAGCAACATGATGCCTATTTGAATATTTACCATCAATAATTTTTTGCGTAGTCCCCGTTTTTCCAGCTACTCGAAAACCTTCTATTATTGCTTGTTTTGCAGTACCCTCGATAGATACGACATCGACAAGCATGTTGGTTAAGTTTTTTGCCACATTAGCATCCAATACTCGCCTAACCGGTTGAGGTGCAAAAGAAACCACGGTCTTTCCTCCTTGATCAAAAACCCTACTGATGAATCTTGGTTTCATTAAAATTCCATCGTTAGCAACCGCAGACATCGCAGCGTGAACCTGCATCGGGGTCACACTCACTGAATGTCCCATTGGCAATCTTGTTATGGTTAGACCATCCCATCGAGACGGATGATGAAGCGTACCCTGTCTTTCTCCACCCATTCCAAAATCGGTTCGTTGACCAAACCCAAAGAGCTTACAATATTCATATAGTCTGACAGCTCCTAGTTTTATCCCAAGCTGAGCCGCCCCACGATTACTGGATTTTTGGACAACTTTTTGAACACTAATTTTACCCAAAGGATGATGATCACTTGGTAACCTTAGCTTTCTACTCCCATTCTGATAACTTGAAATCGAACAATCGATAATGTTATTTCCATCTACAATTCCTTCATTTAGAGCAGCGCCTATCGGGACAATCTTAAAAGTTGATCCTGGCTCGTAAAGATCGGAAACCGCTCGATTTCTCTGATTTGACAAATCGTACTTATTAAAGTGATTCGGATCAAAATCTGGAACATTTCCAAGTGCTAAAATCGACCCGCTTTTTGGGTCTCCGACAATAATACTCGCACTTAATGGCTTGTAGTCTTCAACAATTTTACGAAGTTCTAGCTCCACAATTTCTTGAATAATTCGATCGATACTAAGCTCCACATTCAAACCTGCTTGCTCTTTTATCTCGAAGGATCGATATTGAGGCATTTCACGCCGTCTCCCGTCTTTTTCACTTTCTTTCCATCCATCTTGTCCTTTTAAATAGTAATTCGCAAGTCGCTCTACTCCCATTGCAGCCACTCCTTCCTTGTTAACAAATCCCAGTAGATGACTTGCTAAATTTCGGTTCGGATAAATTCGAGAATGTTTAAAATTCCCATAAACTCCTTTAACTCTTAAAAATTGGATTTTTCGATAAGTTCCCTCATCTACCTCATCTTTTAACTTAATCCACCTAACTTTAGAAATTAAATCATCCTTATTCCCACTTGTACGGATTTTTTTAGATGCAGAAAGTTTTAGTTTTTCCACTGATATACCTAACAATTTCGCTAGTTCAGGGTATTTCCACTCATCATCTTCATCTACAGAATGTGGATCCATTCCTACGGTTACAACGGAACGCGTGCTTGCAAGAAGGTTTCCTTTCTTGTCCACAATATCTCCACGTCTTGCGTCCACGCTGATAAAATTCTTGCGGGCTCCCAGTGCAATTTCTGTATATTTATCAGATTTATAAACCTGCAAGTAATAGAGCCTTCCACCGAGAAAGAGAAAAGCAAAGACAACGGTAGCGAAAACTAAATAAAATCTCACAGGTGAAATAAAGATGCTCTTCATCTTACTGAGTCCCTGCAAACTCTCCCCTTGCTCGATGATTCTGACTTCGCTTTGCAACGGAAGATTTACCGAGTCTTCTTTCCATATCTGCCTCACTTACATGATATGTTAGCTGTGCCTTGGGCATTTCCAGCCTGCCGTTGACCATAGAAGCGAGTGAAGATGGCCTCATTGCCCTCGAATATTGCGCCCGAAGCTCATGTACTTCTCGAGCTACAATTTCCAGTTCGTCTTCTAATTCGACGCAATCTTTCGCGACTACTGATATCTCCATTCTCATCCAGACTAAACCAATAGATCCTGCACCAAAGACGGAAATTATTGATAAAACTATAATAATAATTCGGTTACTCATTTACTCAAAGTTGCGGATTCCTCAGTTTTTTAATTACACGAAGACGAGCAGATCTACTCCTTGGGTTCGCAATAACCTCTTCCTTTGTGGGGAAAATCGCTTTGGACTTCAATAACTCGCCATATGATGTTCTCTCATCCAATAATCTTGAATCTCCCTTATGCTCTGGACGACCTGCCATTTTCCTCATGAAACGCTTGACAATTCTATCCTCCAAAGAATGAAAGGAGATCACTGCCAATACTCCCCCAGGTTTCAAACCCCTAAATGCCATAGGTAAAGTCAAGGCAAGGGATTCCAGCTCTCCATTGATCGCGATACGAATACCTTGAAAAGTTTTAGTAGCTGGATGAATTCGCTGACGCGACCTGTGTCCGCCCACTGCAGTAGCTACTAAGTCTGCCGCACTCATTGTTCGACCAAGAACTCCTGTTCCCCTCGCATCAATAATAGCATTTACTACCTTACTCCACCTTCTTTCCTCACCATATTCTCTCACAGCACGAACCAGGCTTTCCCGGGATGCAGACTCTAAAAACTCAGCGGCACTTTCGCCTGTTCTAGGATTCAGCCTCATGTCAATCGGTGCATCTAATCGAAATGAAAAACCTTTCTCCGGCTCCATCAATTGAAAAGAAGAAATACCCAAATCCATTAAAATACCATCAAACTCATCCTCCGAGGAAACCCCATCAAGATTCCTAAAAGAAGCATCTTCGAATCGAAATCGGTCGTGAAATTCCTCCTTAAATTTTATACTTCGAGTAGCCGCATCTGGGTCGCAATCCATTGCCAATAGAGAATTTTTCGAATTGGCATTAAGGATGGCTCTGCTATGCCCACCACCACCAAAGGTCAAGTCGGCAAAATCACCACCTTTGGATGGCTCAAGGTAAGCCATACACTCATCCAGAAGGACAGGAACATGCCTCACAGCAGCGGGAGAACAAACAAATTCAACTGCCCCACAATGCATGATACCCCCCACCCCTTGCGTTCCGTAAAAAAGAAGCGCAAGGGAGTTGGGTAAAAAATGAACTCATTTCCCTTCGCAGGACAACCACCCTAAAAGTTATCCTTAATAAGCCCACCATTCTCATAACCCCAACTCCCTCATCGCATCAAAAATGTTCCTTTGGTCCGCAGACTCCCGCTTTGCGTAACGATCCTCCGACCAGATCGCAAAAGCTGAGAAGTTCCCAACCAACACAGCCTTGCCTTGTATGCCTGCGTGCTCCAACAGCTTGTCGTTCAGATTGATCCGACCCTGCTTGTCGCAACCAAAGGAATGAGCTTTGGAGAAAAGCTCCATTAAAAGAGCTTGCGCCCGAACATCGCTGAAACTCGCTTCCGCGACCTTCTCCTCCAAACGCCCCACCATCTTGGGTGGGTAGACTGTAATGTAGCCTCCTGGATTCGGTAGGGCAAGATAGGTGTTTTCCCCTCCGGGAATCCTCCATTTCGATGGAATAGTCAACCTGCCCTTGGGGTCTAGGGCATGGGTAAACTCTCCCACAAAAAATGTTGTACTGCTTTCCGACATCAACCTTTATCATTTAGCCTTTATTTACCATTACTCTCCACTTTTACCCATTTTAACCCACCACAGTCAAGTAATTTTTTATTTTTTTTTGGTTTGTTAAACTTGTAAGGTAATCAGTCGTTGCGATTATCTACTCAAATCCTTTTTTTGGATAAAAATGAAAAAGAGTTTAAAAAAACGGCTCGATGAAGTCTTGGTTAATAGAGGTCTTTGTAAAAGCAGGTCTCAAGCGAAGGTATTGATTCTGGCAGGACAAGTCTGGCAAGGCACCGAAAGGCTTGATAAAGCAAGTAAGCTCATATCTCCAGAAATGGAAATATACCTGAAGACACCCATGAAATATGTTGGAAGAGGTGGGTTGAAGATGGAAAACTTTTTAAATGATTCGAAAATTGATCCCTCAGGCTTGAAAATTTTGGACTTGGGGGCTTCTACTGGAGGTTTCACAGATTGCCTTCTTCAAAAAGGGGCAAGACAGGCAACTTGCATAGATGTTGGACA
>DEYT01000161.1 GCA_002364975.1 Opitutia bacterium UBA3151
ACCCATCGAATTTTAGGTGCGGTAAAGCCTGCTAGAACAGGATTTCCCGTGATTTCTAAAACCTTTTGGCTCCCTACCAACTGGGATATTTCCTGACATTCTTGATGAGACCTTTGATCATTCCACATGATACAAGGCCTTAGCACCTCGCCCGCTTCATCCAATAAGACAAGTCCATGCATCTGCCCCGTTAGTCCAATTGCAGAAACGGTGGATGGATCGATTCCTTCCAGAAGAGAACCAACTGCTTCCTTGGTTGCTTCCCACCATACATTGGGATCCGTCTCTGCCCACAAGGGCTTGGGGGTTTGAAACGGGTACTCTGGGGTACTGACTTTCAGAACTTCTCCTGTAGAAGAAACTAAAAGTGCTTTCACCGAAGAGGTCCCTATATCTAATCCTATTACATACATTCTAATTTGCTAAGAGCTAAACCTATGCGATGGCAATGACAATGCGGGAAAGCTTGCCTAATGATATAATGAGAAACTTTCCAAAATCCACTTAACTTTGGTCAAGGAAGTCGAGAAAGCAAAGTATTCTTTACAAAATCTCTTTGATCAAATGACCGAAGACTTCAGTCAGGCGCATGTCACGCCCACCGAAGCGAAAAGTGCTTTCCGTGTGCTCGATGCCAAGTAAATGTAACATGGTGGCATGTAAGTCATGGATTTCATAACGGTTTTCCACCGCCTTGTACCCAAATTCATCGGTGGCTCCAACGGTAACTCCCGGATTGATACCACCCCCAGCAAACCAAGTGGTGAAACCAAAGGGATTATGATCTCGACCGTTCGAACCTTGGGCAAACGGAGTCCTTCCAAACTCTCCCGTCCAGACAACCAAAGTATCATCTAGCATGCCTAGTTTTCTCAAGTCTCGGATTAAGGCTGCGATGGGTTGATCGACGGATTTACAATTCTTACCATGACCATCCACTAAACCACCGTGCTGGTCCCACCTATCCCCATTCCCCCCCGGACAAGTCAGTTCAATGAAACGCACCCCTCGCTGAACCAACCGACGGGCCAGAAGGCATTGCATTCCGAAAGTCCGGGTGTTCTTAAAATCTGAATCCATCCCGTACGACTGTTTGACGACTTCCGATTCACCAGTCAAATCCATCAACTCTGGAACCGAAGTCTGCATTTGATATGCGGTCTCATAATTTTGGATCGCTGCTTCGATTTGGGGGTCGAAGTTCATTTCCTCTAGGGATGACCTATCCAAGTCTGCCAGCAGAGATAGTTTATTCTTCTGTAATTCAGCCGATTTCTCTTTGGGTTTGATATTGGCAACCGGTTCATTCTGAGGAAGAAAAACCGACCCTTGATAACTGGCTGGTAAGAAACCAGAACCAAAACAATCCAATCCACCCGGCGGAATGAGTCCTCCATTCAACACCACAAACCCAGGTAAATTTTGATTCTCTGTACCTAATCCGTAGCCAAACCAAGCACCCATGCTGGGGCGGCCTTGAAAACCACTCCCGGTATGCAGAAAATAATTGGCGGATGTGTGTTCAGAAAAATTGGAAGTCATCGATTTAACCATCGAAATCTCGTCAATCACATCATCCTGTGCAATATGGGGAAAAAGGTCGGATACCCAGTGTCCACTCTGCCCCCTTTGTTTGAATTCCCAAGGACTCTTTAAAATTTTGCCGATATTATCAAATTGGGTGGGAGCCAATTTTCCAATGACTTCTCTCGGGTCTTTCCCATTGTATTTTTCCAAGGCTGGCTTGTAATCAAAAATATCCACATGGGAAGGTCCACCATCCATGTAAAGAAAAATCACATTTTTTGCCCGTGGGGAAAAATGTGGTCTCCTGGGAGCCAAGGGAGATGCAAGCGAATCATTAGACAAAGCAGAAAAAGCGAGTCCACCAAATCCCATGGCACAGGATTGAAGCATGGATCTACGCGACAATGGAGTATTAAATTGGTTACAATGCATAGCTTCGAATTTTAGTTTAGAAAAAGGAATCCTTTTGAATTAATCAAGACATGAGCTAAATCCGACCAAACCTCTTCGGTAAGACTTCCATGCAATTTCGTTTGAGTTTTTAAAAATGCGAAAAGTTTTTCTTGATCTGCTTGGCTCGGAGGTTTTCCCGTAATCATCTCGAAAAGATTACCAATTGAGTCCGATTTTTGTTTTTGTGCCTGAAAAATATTTTCACCTATAACCTTGCATTGACTTATTACAAAAGGATCATTCATAAGAGCCAAAGATTGAGCCGGGACATTAGAAACAGATCTTTTGCCTTTGGTCCCGAAGGGTGCTGGTTGATCGAAGGCCAGCATAAAGGGGGAGAGAAAATTTCGGTAAACTGACCCGTAAATACTTCGTCTACCCGCTCCGTCAAGAGGTCCATTTTTCTTTCCTCCTCGACCTGTCATAAAGGCAGTTTTGTAAATGGGAACCGAAGGACCAAAAAGTCTTTTATCGATTCGACCAGAGAAAGAAAGAATTGAATCCCTTATCGCTTCAGCCTGTAATCGACGAACCGGCATTTTATGCAGAAAAATATTTTGCGGATCGGTCAAGCTAACTTTTTCTTTCTCACAGAAAGGATTTAAAAGACTGGACTGTTGATAGGTTTTGGAAAGTACGATTTTTCGAATCAGATTCTTTACCGACCAATGATTTTCTCGAAAGTCATGGGCCAACCAATCCAGCAGTTCTGGATGGCTTGGTTCCTGCCCCATTGGCCCAAAGTCATCCGGAGTCGGCACAATACCACGACCGAAAAACTGCAACCATATACGGTTCGCCATCACTCGGGACACGAGTGGGTTGTCTTCGGAGATTAATTGGTTCGCCAAATCGAGACGAGATCCGGCTTGTCCACCCAAGGCAGTTAGGTTTCGGCCAACTACTGGCGCACCTAATTTATGAGGACTTCCCCGCACATACACATTTCCCTGAAAAGGGCTCCCCTCCCCCATGGTCAAGGTATATCGCTCCTGGGGTGTTTTGGAGTCAATGACTTTGGCTTGTCTCAAGCTTTTAGAAATAATTTGTCGTTTCACGAGTGGAATAAGACCCTCACGGAAGAGGTAATTGAGAAATTCATATTCTTCTCCTGAAAATTTGCCCGTATGCAATCTATCAAATGATTTTTCGAGGAAACCATCCAAGAATTCGGGGAGATTGCTTGCCTCTATTTTGTCATCCCCCAGCAACAGAGAAAAGCTAGAGTCAGGACTTCTTCCCATTCCGGAATTGGCAAACCTGACTTGATCAATTTCCAGGTAGGCATCTGTGCCTCGGTCCACAAATTCAAGGTAGGCCCAATGGCCTTTGTATTTTTTGGGCGACAAACTGAACCATTGGAACTTATCCTCAGAATTTGCCTCCTTGATTACAGTACCACCAAAAAGTAAGCCGGAGTGTTTCCCCATATGGTAATGATCAATCACTACCCTCATAAAACCTTTTTTTGCCTTGGCCTTAACTAAAATTTGATCATGCTCAATTTTGAAATGTGGGGAACGCAGGTTGCCCACCCTTCTATCTCCTAAAATATGGGAGGAAAGTATATTCCGACTAGGAAATAGATTCGATCCAGCAAACGAAATTAATTGATGCCCTCGTGGTTTAAAAGCCTCACCTGTGATCTTCCAGCCTTGGGGAATTTCAGAGGAAGTGAAAGTTGCAAAGGGTTGACTGTTTCGAATGAAATTCTGTTCCGCATGGACGAGCCTTGTGTATGAGCTTTTTGCACTTTCAATTCTTTGTGCTAAGGACTGAAGGTTATCTAACTGTTTAAAGTGCATGCACCAGGCACGAAGGGTCATAACCTCTAAACCGTTAGCCTGAGCATAGCTTTCGACAACGGAAATCGGAGGCACTGGTTTATCAGGATTCGGAATAACCGGAAATGGAGCAAATTCAAATTGGTCTGCATGGACATGCCCCCATCTGCCCGTTGCATTGTCAACCATCCTAATTTCTACTTCCCTTGAATGGTAATCCAACAAATCCCAACTCTTTGGCACTAAATCATTACTGTCTTCTCCGCGAGCAACTAAAACCCTATTTCCATCAGCCCATAACTCCACCCCCACTTGGTCTAACTGACCTCCTCCAACCGAGAAATTCAGAAAACGATGTTCGACCTTAATTTTCGGAGAAATCAAGGATCCTAACGATTTTTTAGGGTCTCTATTAAAGGAGGAAGCCCACCCAACTCCTGAATATCCAGTTACCAAACTCGTTTCAACCGAACCCTTAAATTTGGGTTTTAAGAACGCTTTCCCATAAGGTTTCCAACCACCAAAACCATTTTCAAAATCTACAATTACTTTCCCAGTAAAATTAGCATCTGTACCGGTGTCTGTATAATTGGAATGTGTGAGATGCAAAGCTCCTTTCCAATATTTACTTGGAGGACGCATGGCACCAACACCTTCTTGCTTAGAAGATAGTGATGCATAAGCCGACTTGCATAGGGCTTCAATTTCATTGCTAATTTCCTCCCTTTTACCACCCACATCCAAAGGATATTCCTGCCTATTGCTTCCCTGCATAAACGCGGCTAGTGAATAGTAATCCTTTACTGAAATGGCATCAAACTTATGATCATGGCAACGGGCACATCCAATGGTCAATCCTAGGAAAGTCTTTCCAAATACATCCAATTGACTCTCCATTCTGTCGGCATTGTCCTGCTTTGAGTCGGTGGGTCCATGAACCGCTTCGTGAAAATACCAAAAGCCGGTTCCAATGATTGACTCATTGAATTTTTCCGTGCGATGTCGGCGCGGTTCGTCCATGAGATCGCCAGCAACATGCTCCTTCAGAAATTGGTCATAGGGAACATCCGAGTTGAAGGCACGTATCAGGTAATCACGATACTCATAAGGGTTTTCCAATGGATAATCGAACTCATGCCCGCAAGTCTCAGCATACCGGACCAAATCCATCCAGTGACGGGCCCACTTTTCTCCAAAGTGATCACTGCTAAGCAAACGATCCACCACGGTATTATATGCATTTCCCGATTCGTCAGAAATAAAATGTCCGATTTCTTCCAAGGTAGGAGGAAATCCGGTGAGGTCAAAAGTTACCCGACGTAGCCATGTTCTCTTATCCGTTACCAATGCAGGCAATAGCCCGAATTCGACCAACCTCTTGCCAATAAAATAATCAATCTGGTTCTGTTTTAAAGCCACTTCTTTGGGTACCAATGGTTTTGTTATCGGTTGCCAGCACCAATGGGTACTTTTTCTCTTTTCCAAGTTAAAGGAATTACTTTTGGGGGAAGATGGAAGAGTTGGAACCGGCTCGCTTGGCCAAATTGCTCCTTCCGCAATCCATTGGCTAAAATCATCCACCACTTGCTTACTCAACCTTTCTTTGGGTGGCATTTGAAAGTCTGGCTCGTCATAACCAATCGCTTCTAGGATCAGAGACTCCGCGGGCTTAGCGATTACTAGGGCGGGACCGGTGTCTCCCCCCTTCAAGATAAGATCGATATGATCTAAGCGTAACCCTCCCTTGATTTTAGAAGCTTCGGAACTATGACATTCATAGCATTTGGTAGCTAGAACTGGGCGAATCTTGGATTCAAAAAAAGAATAATCACGCTTCTCATCTTTCCCCCAGAGCGAAACCGTAGCTACGAGAAGAAGGACCGTAAGAAGAAATGATAATTGGGAGTGCATAACTTATGTTACATTTTTAACAAAGTTCTGAGCATGTCAAATTCTGGCATCCATTAGAATTGAATAATTTTTAGAGCTTAAAGTTCTTAAGTTTCCTTATAATTAGATCAATTCGATTGAATCTTTAAGTAAATTCTTCGTCAATAAATCTGCTATAATCTAATGAATCAAAATCAAGTAATCATCGAGTATTCTACAGATTGTCGCTGGTTGTTACGATCCGATAAGGTAGTCCAAGAATTACTCACCACTTTTCAGGTTGAATTGATTGAGGTTTGCCGAAGCCTCAAACCGAACGAACTGGTCATTTTCTGATTATTTGCAATGGTCAATTGATCTGGTGCCACAAACTAAACAAGGTTTCCAGAGATCAAAATTTTAAAGCAGCATATTCGTGATCTTATTGTTCCTGAAAAAATTTGAGCCACCCAGAAAAAGGTAGCTTATTAGTTGGCTATTCCAAAACCTGATTATTCTTTGATTTCTCACTTAACTCTGCGGCTAGTCTCTCACTTGCAGCCACCTGTCTTTCAGCCATTTTCTTTTTTAATATTTCATCACCAATCACACCCAGCAAAATTACTAAGCCAAGGATTCCAAATTCTAGGTGAGTCGAAATTCCGACCATATTAATTGAGTTAAAAATTATCCTTATCACTGCGGCTGCAATGATAACACCGAGAATAGAGCCTTCTCCTCCCCTTAGGCTGCATCCTCCGAGCACCGCGGCAGCAATCGCAAAAAGTTCATAAAATTCACCCGTCTGGGCTGGTTGAACGGAGCCCAGTTCAAATGCGAATAAAATTCCCGCAATTCCAGCAAAGAAAGAGCATAAAACATAAGCAATAATTTTCATCCGATCGGTGTCGATTCCACTATATCGGGCACCCTCTTCATTATTTCCCAAGGCATATAAATATCGACCCCAGATTGTCTTTCGCAAAAAGACTGAACCGGCGATTGCAAGAACTAAAAGAAAAATTGCTGGGGTTGGAAGTTTGAAAAAACTTCCAATAGCAATTTGGCCGCTAAAAATAAAATCGAGGGTCAATATCCGTTCCAAGTTTTCAAACCCTAAGTCACCCTCTAGGGGTACGGGGCCCAAAGACTGATTGTCTGTTAACCAACGACTTAGGCTGCGATAAATCAACAGACCGCATAGAGTCACCACGAAAGGTTGGAGCTTTGCCTTGGTTATTAATAACCCGTGAAGCAACCCAATTACGATGGACATGAGCAAGGTTAAACCAATGGCTAGGA
>DEYT01000166.1 GCA_002364975.1 Opitutia bacterium UBA3151
AGAGAAAAAACCTCGCACCTAAGGAAGGATTTCGCCTTCTATTTGCTAGCGATTTGCCGACCTCTGTGGGCTTAAGTTCAAGTGCAGCCTTGGAACTTGCTACTGCTCTAACCTTACTAAATTTAGCAGGGAAAAAAGTGGATTCTAGAGAACTAGTGAGCATATGCCGTGCTGCAGAAAACAATTTCGTGGGTATGCCTTGCGGGGTTTTGGATCAGGGTACTTCTGCTCATGGGAAGAAAAATAACCTCGTCCGCATCGATTGCAGAATCGAGAGCTATCAAAACCTTGCCCTACCAGAAGATACTCAAGCTTGGATTTTTGACACTGGAATCAAGCATGATCTGGTAGACTCCCTTTATTCGGTTCGGCATCAAGAATGCCAAGATGCACTGGCAAAGATCAAAGAAAGTTTCCCAGCTATCGAATCCTTAACCTCAACAGACTTATCAAAGATTAAAAATTCAGACTTGAATGAAAACCTTCGAAAGAGAGCGATACATGTTTCGGAGGAACAAGTACGGGTCGAGTCATTTTGTCGAGGGATCGAATTGAATTCCTCACCTCAAGATCTGGGTAAACTATTACAGCAATCTCATCAAAGTTCTTCCAAAAACTTTGAAAATAGTTGCCCCGAACTGGACTATCTTGCTGATACTCTTAACCAGCACCCCTTGGTTCATGGAGGTCGATTGACTGGTGGTGGTTTTGGTGGAGCGGTCATGGCATGGACAAGTCCAGATTTCAATGAGTCGAACGCATCAGAAATAACTCGACCATATGAAGAGCAATTCAATCGAGAAGCTAAATGGTACCGATTTCAACCTTCTGACGGAGCTAGGCTTATCAACCTTCCAGAAATCTAAAAAACTAGTCTCCAAAATTTTTCTCCAAAAAAGAATTTACGAGCTGCACAAACATCGGTCGATTTTCCACATGAACATCATGCCCTACACCCTCAATCGTTTCAATCGAAGCCGCGGGGAAGTGATGCAAGATTTCTTCAAAATGCTCACCACGCACATAACCCGACCGCCCTCCTCGAACAAAAAGAGAGGGATTTACAAAACGGTCGAACTCCTTCAATGGATTGGAGGATAAATCCTCGATCGAAGACCGAAGGGCTAATAGGTTTGGAATCCAGAACGCACCATCCTCGTTAAAACCCAAATTGGTCAGCAGAAATTGACGAAATGCCCAATTCGGAACCAAAACCTCCAGGCCTTGATCTGCATCCTTTCGAGTTCTAATGCTTGGAAGATCCAAACCAAGCAATGCATCAAAAGTAGGTATGTGGTGATCCTTCGGATAATTTCTCGGAGCAATATCGACCACTATTAAGGAATTTACTTGGTTTGGGTGGTCGCAGGCTATCTTCATCGCAACCTTTCCACCTAAACTATGCCCGCAAAAAATACTGTTTTCGATTTCTTTTTCTTCCATCCATTGAAGGATATCTTCGGAGATGGATGTGATGGATGAATTATCAGAATGAAAAGACTGCCCGTGGTTTCTCAAATCCAATGCGAAAACATGAAATCTTTCCCCCATCGCTTTGGCCACACTACGCCAATTCCGAGAAGAACCCAGTAAACCATGCAAGCAGATGAAGGTTGGGTTTTCATCCTTTCCAAAATCCTCAGAATACAAAAGATCGCTCATGGCTCAAAAGAGTTCGAGCTGGGAGGGATCATTTTTCTCCGGTTTTCTTCTTCGCTTTTTATTTCCAAGTGACTTTTCCTCTTCTTCTTCTTTTGCTTGATCATTGATCGGCTCTCCTGGCAATGGCTTCGATTGAATTACAGCTGTTTTTCCAACCGTCGATATATCAGCGGCCAAATCTCCAGTCTCCAAACCAGCTAAGATCTCTTTCGCACGACCGACCACTGAGTCAGGTAAACCTGCAAGCCTGGCTACTTGGATACCAAAAGAACGCTCGGAAGCTCCGGGTGTGACCTGACGAACAAATATAATCTCGTCATTCCATTCTTTGACTGCCACTGAAAAATTTCTCAAACGGGATAGAGATTCAGATAATTGCGTGAGTTCATGGTAATGGGTGGCAAACAAGGTTTTGGGTCCATTTTCACCAGTTCCGTGCAGATGTTCAATCACCGACCATGCAATGCTCAAGCCGTCATAAGTACTGGTTCCCCGACCAATCTCATCCAATACGATGAGGCTGGCTGGGGTGCAGTTATTGAGGATATTTGCGGTCTCATTCATTTCCACCATAAAAGTAGAATTCCCCCGGGCCAATTCATCCCCGGCACCTACTCTTGAAAAGATTCGATCCACTAAGCTCAACCTACAGGCTTTTGCAGGAACCCCAGAGCCCACCTGGGCCATCAGGCTAATCAAAGCAACTTGCCTGATAAAAGTAGATTTTCCGGCCATATTAGGACCAGTAATTAAGGCGATCTGTTGATCACCTGAGGAAAGCCTGCAATCATTGGGAACAAATGCATGCGTCCCAGCCAGCCCTAGGCTTTCCCTCTTCAATACTGCCTCAACCACTGGATGTCGCCCTTGCTCGATCTCTAATATATCTTCACCTTCTACGAATTCAGGTAAGCAATAGTTGCGGTCCCGAAGTATTGCACCCCAGGAAGAAAATAAATCAAGCTGTGCCAAGACTTCAGCAACTTGGGACAACCCATCTGCATACTCGAGTGACTTCTCAACTACATGGAGGAATATTTCCTGCTCCTTGGCAACAGCCTGTTCTTCAGCATTAATGATTTCTTTTTCCTTTTGCCTGAGCTCTTCCGTGTAAAAACGCTCCGCATTGGTCATGGTTTGCTTCCGCACATAATGCTCGGGTACAGCATGAAGATTAGCCTTGGTAATTTCGATAAAATATCCAAAAGCACCATTGTACTTTAGCTTTAAATTTGAAATCCCGGTCTTTTCACGCTCGCTGGCTTCTAAATCCAAGATCCATCGTTTTCCTCCGCTACCCAACTCCCGAAGCTGATCAAATGTACCATCGTATCCGGCACGGATTACCCGTCCCCCTTCCCCCTTTACATCCACCTTAATGTCTGCAGGGAGTTCTTCTTCCAGGGCAACCTCAAGCATGGTTGCAAGCTCATCAAAAGTTTCTACTTGGAGGGCCAATTCCTGAATGGCAGAATACTGATCCTGTTGTTGCAACAACACTTCACGAATTTTGGGAAGCCCACGTATGGTAGCTCTGAGTCCGCCAAGTTCCCGGGGTCGAACTAATCGATTTCGCAAGCGCCCCAAAATACGTTCCAAATCACTTCCCGTTTTCAAAACTTGACCAATTTCCCGGACAACCTCAGGAACCTTTGAAAATTCATTCACCAGACTTTGCCGCTTTTTGATTTCCCTAAGGTCTCTTTCCGGAGATGTCAGGTATCTTTCCAAGAGTCGGGCACCTGCTGCTGTTACCGTCTCGTCCATCGAATCCATGAGCGACCCCTTTCGGGTTTGCGATGAAGTTTTAAAAACTTCAAGGTTCCTTTGTGTGGCTGGATCCAAGATCAAGGCCTCCTCCTCCTTGAATTCTTCAATCCTTCTTA
>DEYT01000045.1 GCA_002364975.1 Opitutia bacterium UBA3151
GGAACCCATCATGCTTTCCGCAATGCAGGAGCTGGATACTGCATCTTTAATGATTTGGCAATATGTGCAGAAAAAGCACTTCAGCACCCTGAGATTAATCGAGTTCTCATTTTAGATCTTGATGTCCACCAAGGAGATGGTACCGCAGATATTTTCAAAGATGATGATCGAGTTTTTACAGTATCTTTGCACGGCAGAAATAATTTTCCTTTTCGCAAAAAAGAAAGTAATCTGGACATCGCTTTTGAAAACGATACCGAAGATGATCAGTATCTAAGTAAGCTTAAAAATGTACTCAATAAGCTAAAGGCAATACCATTCGATCTAATTTTTTATCAAGCAGGGGTAGATGGACTGACTTCCGATGCCTTGGGTTTATTAAGCCTTACCCGGGAAGGGTTACTAGAGAGAAATAGACAAGTGTTGAAGTGGAGGAAAGAATTAAACCTTCCGCTACTGGTTTTTATGGGGGGAGGTTATTCCCGTCCAATCGAAGGCACGGTGGATGCTTTTTCGGATCTCTTCATTCAAGTAGCCAATGAGGTGATTAAAACAAACAAAACCAACTGAATATTTATTGAATTCGCTTCATTTGGGAACGAAATCGATGACGTAACCTTGATAAATCCTCGTGATGATTGCTCGATTCTACCAAGTTGGAGAATTGAAGAGGATCACGGTTCATATCATAAAGTTCTTCCGAGCCATCTTTGTATTTCATGTAACTCCATTCCAGGGTCCGCATGGAAGTTCCTTTTCTATTCGGGACAAAGGATAGGGCTGGCTTGGTGCTTTGCTTTTTTGGATTCTGAAGAATCGGAAGAATACTCGAACCTTGAACGGAAGAAGGCGTATTGAGGTTGAGCATAGAGCAAGCAGTCGGAAATAGGTCAACTAATTCGACGATAGATTTTGATTGCCCTGGTTTGAAACCTGGAGCTTTAATAATCAAAGGAACCCGGGTAACTTCTTCCCTGAGGTTTCCCTTTTGCCAAAAGTGATGTTCGCCCAACAAGTAGCCATGATCGCTCGTAAAGAAAATGGCAGTTTCTTGATCCAGTCCAAGTTCCTTAAGAGCATTTAGAATTCTCCCAACTTGCTCGTCCATAAAAGTAACGGTTGCCAGATATCCTGCCCACATCCGCTTTTGATTCACCGGGTATTGATCAATGCCAAATCTTTTTGAATTGGAATGGGAAAGTCCGAGCTTGGGTATGTCCGACCAATCTTCATCGGGAACTACAGGGAGTGATATTTTAGATAGGGGGTACTCCTTAAAGTACTGAACGGGAGCAACATTTGGGTAGTGGGGTCGAATAAGTCCAGTTGCCAAGAAAAAAGGGTTTTTTTCCGAAGCAAAACGAGTGAGAAGTTCAATGGATTTCGTGGCTGCTTTCCAGTCCGGTTGGTCACTTCCATCACCGGAGTAGTCAACGGTTACGAACATTCGGTTAGGCATCCGAGTAGATTCCCTTCCTTGAAGCTTGTGGGTGAAAATATTTAAATTAAGGCAGGCATAATTTCCGGGTGTGTGGGCTTCTAATCCTGACATATTAAATTTTTCAGACCAGCATTGTGGTACATCTACACCATCGGTACCATCGATGATGTCTCCAGGTACACGCATGTGGAAAATCTTTCCAACTCGAGTGCTGTAAAGTCCATTATCTTGAAAGTGCTCACCCCATGTAATCTCATTTTTTCCATAGTATCTCCCTCGCATGAAACTTGCCCTGGAGGGGGCACAGACTGTTCCTTGGCAATAGGCATGTTTAAATAGCATGCCTTCTTTTGCGAGACGATCTAAGTTTGGAGTTTTGGCGATTGGATTCCCGTAACAAGAAAGGGCATCCGCCTTGAGATCATCGGACACGATGAGCAAAATATTTTTGATTTTGCCCACAAGGAGAGGGGAGCAAAAAAAGAAAAAAAAACGATTTGGATGTATTTCATCCGCTGGTCAGGTGTAAAAGACTTTTCTGCATGCTGGATAGGGGAGAGGGAGAATGATCCTGCTCAATATGGCAATGAACCACTCCAGCGGAATCAGCCGCTTTTAAAATTGGATTCATGGGAATCTGACCATCTCCAATTTCTTCAAAATCCTCGGGTTTTACTTTTCCAAAATTAGGACATTTGAAACCACTCCGTAAATCCTTAAGGTGAAGCTGAGAAATTCGATTTTTTAGGTAATGAATTTGGGATACTGGATCGACTCCACCGACTTTAACCCAAAAGACATCTAACTCGAAAAACATATCTGGAGAAAAAGAACGGATAAAAACATCATATCCAGTTTTACCGCCTAACATCGGTTGGAATTCGAAAGCATGATTATGATAGGCAAGTCGAATTCCTGCTTCCTTGGCTTGTTCGGCACCCCGATTAAGAAGTTCAGCTGTTTTTTGATACGCCTCAAGATCTACTCTGTTGTGGGTGTGAAGGTAAGGAACTACCAAGTCGGTAAGTTCGTTTTTATGAGCAAGTTCCAACACCTTTTCAAAACTTGGAAGTTTTTTTGGGTCAGGGTTCAACAGCGAGTCCCATTGAAAGTGACTGGAGTTGACCTGCATTCCTTTTTCCTTGGCCCGTTTGATCATATCAAGCGATTTGCTAGAAGGGAAATCATAAGGTTCGACTTGCTTATATCCCATCCTGGCAACCTCATCTATGGTCTGCTTTAAATTCTCGTTTATCGGTTTTCTAAGGGAATAGAGCTGAATGCCGATATTATTAAGGTAATCGGATTGAGGTTTTGCAGCGATTGAAGGACAAATGAAAAGCATTCCCGTCGACTGTTGAATGAAAGATCTACGATTCATACTTTTGAGCCTATTCTATTAAAAAAAAGAAAGGCAAGTTAGGAATCTATTTTTTTATGACCTTTTTGGGCATCCGAAATAAGCCAATCCAGATTCGCTTTACGAGAGCCCAAGAAAAAAGAAAGAGATGCAAGCAAGTCGGAAGGGCTGCGGATACCCCCATGATTAATCCAAAATAAATATTTTTTACATTTTCTTTTCCAGTTGGATCTTGCATGGCTTGCACGGCTCTGTAGGTGTATTTCGAACTTCTTTGTGAAAGTTCTTCCGGTGCTTGTTCCCAAAGGCTTATTAGCCAACCTCCGAAACTAAATACAAAGAGAACCCAAAGGGTAGCTAAAACTGCAATCACTAAATCTAGGGAAAGGTGTAACATATATTCTAAAGTTTTGCTTGATGCCAATGCTCGTCGAATGATCCATATCGTGATGAAGAAAGAAAGGCTGTCAAACAAGGCACCGAGAAAACCAACTGGAATTTGAAGCTTAAAATAGTGGGACGCTTCGTGAGTCTGCATATAGTATGGATAGGTCGTATAAATTGCCCACCAATAACAGCTAATATTTAATAAAATGAAGAAGAAGAAGAGAATGGGGAAGAAAACTAAAAGTTTTCCTCGCCTTCGTTCATAAAAATCCAGAACTCGATGGAGTGCTTGTCTCCAAGTCTGTATGATTTCATGCATAAATCCAATTTTTGTTATTAAAGATAATCAAAGAATGGAGGGATTCTCATTTTGAGCTTTGCAGAGTGCATGAATCTAATCATCTTGTAGAGCCTTTAATTCCAATGATGATATCAGTGAGAAGAAAAAAAATCCTTTTGTTTTTAATTCCATTTGGAATTTTTTTTATCCTCAGTTTTGCATATCTAAATTTAGACAAATATGTGGAATCCGAAATTATCAAGTTTGCAGAGGAAAAAGAAGTAAATCTTAAGTCCTTTGAGCTGGATCATTTAAATCCTGATGGTATTTATTCGGAGCAAATTTCACTGGATTTTATGGTTATGGAGGCCTTGAAGGTTGGAATTAAAGTGGCAAAAGTTTCCAAGCCACAATGGTGGGAATATTTTTTTCCTGACAAACGATTAAAGGCAGAAATAAATCAAATTGATTTGGAAAGCGAAGCGGGTGGGGTGAAGGTCGATCGTATAAACCTAGTTTATTCTAGGGAAGACTTAGGTTTAGATCTTAAGGCTTTGAGTGTTGATGGTATGAAGTTGCGAGTGAATGGGGTGAAGTTGAATTCCTTACTTTCATCGGGAAATCCTAAAAACTTGGATGTTAATCAAACGAGTTCAAGTATTGGCTTTCTGCGTCAAAGTTTGAATTTCCCACCGGTGAAACACTTGAGGTTTCGTAAATCAGAGCTCTCGGCATCATGGGGGGAGAAAATCATAAAATTTGACTTCAATGCAAGTGCAAAACTGATTCAAGATTTTTTCAACATTCAACTGGATGGATTCTTAGAAGGAATGCCGGTCAGGAGTGATCTTACCCTTGCTCAGGATGGAGAAATTTTGCACATCACTTCTAAATTCGAAGTCTCTGATTTTTCAAAAAGTAAGGTCATTCTCGAAGAACTGAAAGATTTGGCTTTTATCAGTGATCATGACTTGGCATTCGATTCTGGAAGCTTAGTGGTACAAAAAAGTGGAACCCTTCAACAAGAGGACCGATCTGATCAGAGGCAACTTCTTGAATCCCTTTTTGTAGAAATGAATGGAAGCGACCTGAGATGGGAATGGGGAAATAAATTTGGAGAGATTACAAAGTTTATGGCTTTTTTGTCTGGTTTTTCAGGTGGGGAACCAGAATCAATCAATGCATATGCTAATTTTAACTGGAATGATCAGTTCGAAATTTTGGGTGCACGGGCCCAGCGACGCCTTTTGAAATCAAAAGATGGAGTGAATCAGAAACTCGCAATCAGTGCGAGTATGTGGGAATTGAATGGGAGTAAAGCTCTTCCATTTAAAGTCAAGAATCTCTCCGTCCCCTTTTTCGAGATCGAACATAATGCCAGCATCGAAGAAGCGCTGAGGAAAGAGCATGAAGTTAGGTTCAATCAGGTTTCTTGGAATTTAGATGAGTTAAAATTGGAATCAGGAGCGGTAATTTTGAAAGCCTTGGATGGTTTATCAAAATGGAAAGTAAGAATTCCACCGCTGGTTGCTCATATGCCGAGCAGGCAACTTACACTGTCAGGTTTTTCATATGAAGGAATCCTTGATGTCGAAAAATTTCCTCAAGTCCAAGAAATACAAAATGTCCGAATTGAAGAGCTTCTTCTTGGAGATGATTTTAGAATAGAAGATATTCTTCTATCTTTCTGCTTGTCTCGTGAAAAAGAGTTAGAAATTAAAAAACTGGAACTATCGCTAGACAATTTTCATGTAAGCATGGACCCGGCAAATCTTTCTTTAGGTTCTTGGGTTGATTCGGAGAGAAACGCAACCTTCTTCGTTGATTTCAAGGGGAGCAACATTTCTATGCAGAAGGATAATTATAAAATTGAAGTGCAGAATATAAATGGGGGAGTAAAGCTTGATTCCCTTGATCCTTTTGAGACGGAAGGAAATCAAAAACTTGCTTTTGAGCAAATTCAATTCGGGGATCTTGAATTTAAAGATGGGAATCTCAGCTTTGCTATCCGTAACGGATCAGATATCGAAGTTGAAAAACTCTCCATGAATGGCTTTGGTGGTGTGGTTGGATTAGGAGAAAGTACCTATTCTCTGGATCCTGCAATAAGCCGTCTTCTTCTAGATTTTGATCAAGTAAGTGGTCAAAAATTAGCCAATCTCTTCAAAGATCTGGATCTCCGAATTGATGGTAATTTTAGTGGAGAGATTCCTATTGCTCCATCTCAGGATAATCTTTGGGATTTTGTGGGAGGATTCTTGAAATTAATTGAAGGGGGAGTTAGCTATTACAGTTGGGATGCAAATGGATTATTGACTGATACCATGGACGAAAACGACCTGCTTTACGGCCAAACTAGGTTAGCTGAAGAAGCTCTTAAGCAACTCGGGCTGGATTCGATGAAGTTAAATTTTATAGTCTTGGATGGAAAACGGGAAATTATTGGTGATATTAGAGGAAAGGCAGAAGTTGAAGGAAAAACCGTTAATCTGAAATATAAGCCAAGAATAGTTGGGAACCTACAAGAAATCCTCGACGCTATTGACTTACTTAAATTACAAGTTAATCAATAGTAACAAAACATCATTGCTAAATTCATTCGTATGTTTTCATCTTATTGCATGGTTTTCCCAAAAATACTACTTTTTACCTATCTAGCCTTTGGTTTGGCCGGATGTTTTACTTTAAAGACGGAACACCACATAACATTGGACCACAATATCACGATCAAAGTCGAAAAAGAAGTAAATGACTTTGTTGATGACCTCTATGGAGAGTAAGACAAGATCAACAATCAATTCCTCTATGAAAAAAATAAACCATATTTGTTTAACATTACTCAGTATTTTAACTTTCAGCACTTTGTTACATGCTGACTACAAGGAGAGAATGAAGGAGCGTTTACCAAAAATTATTGAGGCTAAAGGTAGTGGTCTTATTGGAGAAGGGGTAGATGGCTTTCTTCATCTAAGAGGGAAAAAAGGAAAGACGGTGGTCCAGTTAGTTGCGGTTGAGAACGAAGATAGAAAAGAGTTTTTTAAGGCGGCTTCCTCAAAAACGGGTAGTACGACTCAAGAGGTTGCCCAGAAATTTTCTCAGGTTATGAAATCACGAGACGAAAAAGGTTTTTGGCAAAAAGACTCAAAGGGCTCTTGGAATCAGAAATGAATCAAGTGGGCTCGGTTTATACACCGACCCTTTTTATTCTTTGCCTACTCTTTTTTTCTTCGTGCATGGAAAGAAAAAAACAACAAGTTTCTTGGGGAGGCGGGCAAGGGATTGCAACGGACCAAGAAAGTGAAGATTTAAATGCACAAATACTTATTCTTGAAAGACAGAGGAATATGTTGCAATACGAACTACAATGGCTTGGAGCTCGTGCAAAGGTAGCTCGTGCTGAGATGGAACTAAGCCTTGCTCTTTTGACGGAAAAGAGACTCATGGCGGAGATGAAGAGGTTTTCTGATAAAAATCAGGGCTTTGCCAGCACCGATGAATTTCGATCCAAGCAATTCCAAATTTCTTGGGATGCAAAACTCCGAGCAAGAGGGAAGGAAGTTATTAAAGCAAGGGCACAAGTAAATTTATTTTCCAGAGAACTTAATGAACTCCGCTTTGAAATCTCAAAAAATGGATTCTCCTCTCCCTCTAAAAGGCTTGTGAAATGAGGTCTTTCCTCCTGTCTGCATTTCAAGAAATTTTTTTAAGTTGTCCCGAATGCTAGCATTCGCAAGATGTTTAGGATTAACTGAAATGGAAGAGACTATTGAAAGAATTTTAAGTCACCCTTTGTTGACGGTCACCCTGAGTCTATTCTGTTTACTGCTCCTTTTTGCTATTCTCAAAAGGCTTTTGAAAATGATCCTTATCTCCCTTGTCTTAATCTCACTCTATTTTGGTTATGTCCATTATTTTCAAGATCAATACCCTCTTCCTGAAGTGGATATGGGTGAGATTCAAGAAATCAAAGAGGATCTAAGGGATTGGGTTATTGAAGATTTGAATGTCAGTATCTTTGAAGGAAATCGAAGTCGATTGAAGGAGTGACAACCTGCCTTTTCGTGGCGTTTTATAAAAACTACTTTTTTGTGTGATGAAATGAAATTGCCTTGGCCTCTTTACCTTGCCTGGAAGCAGTTATTTCCATCCCAAAGGAAGATATCCTTCTTTTCACTTTTGGCAATTGTAGGAGTTGCTTTGGGGGTCAATGTGATGATTGTGGTAATTGCATTTATGCAGGGCTTTCAGGAGAAATTTAAGTCTGATATTATTGATGCTCAAGGGCATGCACGAATGATTCCGGTCAACCCTCAAGGCAGGTCCATGGATGTGTTAAGTTCACTGGGTGAAAAAGATGAAATTATTGGCATTTCCTCTTATGTACAGGGTCAACTCCTTCTACAGAACCGTGATTACAACTCCATTCCATTTGCGATTGGCCTCGAACCAGATTCCTGTTCTGAGGTCTTGCCCCTAAATGAATTTTTAAAACAAGGCCATTCGGTCATGGATTCCCATGATGCTGTTGATCTTACGCCATCACCTACCACCGATGCGTTGGAGGATGAAGTGGTATTTATTAGTTTAGAAGTTGCCAATAGGCTTGGCGTCCGGCCTGCTGCTATCCTTCAACTTTTAGATGAAAATAAAACAGGTCTAATGGATGGAGAGGACGGGAGAATTGAAGTTCGAAGATTGGATCCATTTATTTCTTCAGGTGAATGGATTTTGGAAATTCTAGGTTCGAACCGGATTATGATCCGAGAAGTAATTTCAAATTTTGAGACCGTTCGGAAAATAAGGGATGGCGTGATTGACCTTGGGTATGGAAATCCCGTTTTTGAAATCAAAAAAGGGAGCAAGCCGTTTCTTCCTGGGATGATTTTTCGCTACCAATGCTTTCGTTCTTCGACCATTGAAGTGTATTCTCCTTCCATGATTGAGAAGGCAAAATCAGACGAAATGTCCCCGCCTTATGAGGTTAGGGTCGGTGGAATCATCGAGGTTCCTTGGCAAGGTTTTCACTCGGAAGTTGTACTCGGCACGGCTCGATTCATGCAGGTGATGAAGAATCAACGCGATTCAGCCGATGGGTACTATTTGAAGTTTTCAGATGAGCTTGCCAGAGATGAAGTAAAACTTGCTTCAATATGCAAGCAGTTGGAAGGTATTTGGTCTGATAATTGGGTGGTGATTCCATGGTTCGTTGAGAATGCTTGGTTTTTTGAGCTTTTGCAATTTGAGGAGTATTTAATGATTTTGATCATGATTCCCATCGGGTTGGTAGCCGCATTCGCGATTGCGATTGCTTTAATGACTTCGGTAATGCGTAAAATTAGAGAAATTGGCTTATTGGTGGCGATGGGAGCAGGGCAGATCTCTGTTGGTTTCATTTTTTGTCTCCAAGGGTTAATTATTGGTACTTTAGGAGCATTTCTTGGTTGTGGATTAGCCATTGTATTCATCCATTATCGGGATCAACTCATGAGTTTTATTGTCGAACAAATTGCGGGTGAAGATGGACAAGTTGGGGTATCTCAATTTTATGATTTTTATAGTCTAAAGGTTAATTATCCATGGGAGTCACCCGCTAGTTTGATAAATTTTCTTTCTTTTGCCACTTTTGCGATCATGGTTTCAACCGTTGCAGGACTTTTACCTGCCTGGCGAGCTGCTAGGCTTAACCCAGCAGATGCATTACGGAGTGAGTGAATCCAAAGAAAGTTTTGTTTTACTTACTGAGGGCTTGCGAAAGAGTTTCTCATTTGGGAATTCAAAAATTGAAGTCCTTCATTCGGTTGACCTTACTTTAAAGAAAAGTGAATCTTTAAGCATACGAGGTGATTCAGGCTGCGGTAAGTCTACTCTGTTAAACTTGCTTGCCAGATTGGAATTAGCGGATTCAGGTTCCGTTTATTGGGAAGGGAAAAAATTGAACGCATCGGAAAAGCCAAGTACTCATGAAATTTCGAAAAGGGCTTCCTTTCTCGGGGTTATCTACCAGTCCTACTACCTGATTCCAGAATTAACCGTATTAGAAAATGTTCTTTTACCCAATCGCTTTTTGGACCGTGTTGATAGCACCCAAAGGCAAAGAGCCATGGACTTGCTCGAGAAAATGGGTGTTCTCGATAAACAAAATCAAATTCCCGGTAAGCTTTCTGGTGGGGAAAGACAAAGAGTTGCAATTGCACGGGCAATGATTAATTACCCAGAGGTCATCCTTGCGGATGAACCAACTGGGAATTTGGATGAGCGAACGGGTGGGGAAGTTATGGATTTACTCTTACAAAGCTGCGTGGAAGAAGAAACTTCTCTTATTCTAGTCACCCATAATCCAAAATTTGCAAGAGCAACCAGTCGATCTTCGGTTCTACAGGATGGAACATTAAATGAAGTATAAAATATGAGCGAAAAAGAAAAAATTAGATGCGGAGTAGCAGGGGTTGGTTACCTAGGGCAGCATCATGCCCGAATTTATAATGAGCTTGAAAGTTGTAATCTAGTTGGAATCTTTGAACCTAATCAGGATGCTGCCAAAAAAGTAATGGATCTTTATGGGTGTGAACGATTCAAGACAGTGGAGGAATTAGGTGAGTCATGCGATGCAGTTAGTGTAGTTTGTCCAACAGACCTACATACCGAAGTTTCAATTCCTCTGATTGAGAAAGCTTGTCACTTACTTATCGAAAAACCCTTATGTGTTTCCAGTGAAGAAGCGGAAGAAATCCTGAGACATGCCCAGAACACAGGGACGATTGTACAAGTTGGGCATATCGAGCATTACAATCCAGTGATGGAATTCTTGGAAGATGCGGTCGAATTGCCCAAATATTTGACGGGTGAACGTCTGGCCCCTTTTCAGCTTCGTGGAACCGAAGTCGGAGTAGTTTTGGATCTGATGATCCATGATATTGGTATTGTCATGGCTTTGGTCGGACAACCCCTAGTCAAAGTGGATGCGATTGGGGTTCGAGTTTTGTCAGCAACTGAAGATATTGCCAATGCCCGCTTAGTTTTTGAAGATGGTTGTGTTGCTAACTTGAGTGCCAGTAGGGTGAGTGAGAAAAAAGCCCGTGAAATACGGGTTTTTCAAGATAGCGGGTATTTATCGCTTGATTTCATGAATCAAAAAGGCCATCTGATTCGTAAGAATGAAAAAGAATTAGAAAAAAGTGAGGTTCCTGTTGAGAAAGGTGAGCCCTTGGCTTTGGAATTAAAATCCTTCTTGGATTGCGTGATTGAGACCCGTACTCCAAAAACGGATGGTTCCTTCGGTAAGTCCGCCCTCGAAGTTGCTTTAAATATTACCAAGCAAATTCAATCCACTTGGTAGGGTGGTGGATAAACCTTCATTTCCCCCGCTTTCTTGCCAAGCCGTAGACCTCTTGGTCATTGCTGGGGAAGCATCCGGGGACGAACATGCTTCTCAATTGATCAAAAATTTGAAGGCTCGTAATCCTTCGCTTCAAATCGTTGGATTAGGGGGAGATGAACTCCAGAAAGCGGGAGTTGAGTTACTTTTTAATCTTGTGGATCATGCCGTCGTTGGAATTTTTGAAGTTTTAAAAAACTATAGTTTTTTTCGAGAACTTTTTAATTTAACCGTTGAATGGATCCGAAAGAATAAGCCTAAGACAATTTTGCTTGTTGATTACCCCGGCTTTAATCTTAGGCTAGCAGAGGCATTAAAGAAGACAAGCGTTTCACGAAAGGGTGGAGGTGAAATCATTGTTTTACAGTATGTTAGTCCGCAACTCTGGGCTTGGAAGCCGCGAAGAAGGTTTAAAATGGAAAAAGTGCTAGATTCTCTGGCGGTTATTTTCCCCTTTGAAACTGACTGTTACAAGGATGTAAATTTACCCGTTGCTTTTGTGGGTCATCCCATGGTGGGTTCAGGAAAGCGAGAACAGTTGATTCAGTATGATCCCGCTGGACCTTTTCTGCTATTACCTGGAAGTCGATCCCAAGCAATCGAAAGAATTCTTCCTGTCTTATTGAGTAGTTTTGAGAAACTCCTGACTGAATTTCCTAACGTATCCGCTCTAATTCCTGCCTCTAATGTTAAAATGAAAGAGACTATTCGAGGAATTCTGGAATCGCATAAGAACTTAAAAGAAAAGGTTGAGATAACTGAAAGCACGAATGATTTATCGGCTCGCTTCGCATTGATGAGCTCCGGAACGATGTCGCTACGCTCAGCCTTATCCGGTATTCCCGGATTAATTATTTATAAAGCCCATCCATTCACTTTTCTTCTAGGTAAAGCACTGATTAAGGTAAAATATTTAGGTATGGCTAATTTATTGCTTCCTGAAACCCCCCCTTATGTTGAGTTCATTCAAGGTAGGGCGAAACCGAGACTGATCCTAATGGAGATCAAAAATATGCTTGGTAAGGAGGTCGTTTGTCGTCAGCGATCACTGAGCTCAGCAAAGCAACTGAAGAATTTACTCCGAGTTCCTCAAGACAGAGGGGTGGTTGAATGGTTGGAAGACGAGGGAAGACTGGGATAGGACTTAATTTGTGCCCAAAGCTTAATTGCACGGTCTGAAAGTGCACCTTTGCAACGGTCTACTTCTGCAATTCGGGACTTAAGGTTTTCATTCGCGATATTGGAAACATCATCCATGTTGTAAAGAAATACATTATCCAATTTAGCAACTCTTTCATCAATATTTCGGGGTACAGAGGCATCAATCAGGAAAAGGGGTTTGGCAGGCCTCTGCTTCATACAGGCTTTTACTTGGGATAAATCGATCAAAGTTTTCCCGCTACTTGTTGAGGTAAGAATGACATCAAACTGATGGAGAGATTTCTGGAATTCTGAAAACGAGAGTGAGAAACCGCCAAATTTTCCTGCCAGTTCGTCCGGTTTCTTCAAACTTAGTGGGCACCATTCGAATGTTCTTCCAGTAACTGTTATGGCATGGGATCCCCGGGATTTGAATGCTTCCATTGCACTTTCTGCTACTTTACCGGCCCCAACAACTAAGAGCCGGCAGTTTGATACTTTTCCGAAAATTCTTCGGGATAGCTCACACAATACATTACCAAGATTGACTTGACCCTTAGAGATCCCGGTATTAGTTCTAGCCCATTTTGCAGCCTGAAATCCTTTTTGGAAGAGTTTATTTAAAACCTTACCAGATACTTTTCTTTTGCATGCGTCATCGTATGCTTTTTTTACCTGACCAAGAATTTCGGTTTCTCCAACCATTTGAGAATCGATTCCAGATGCAACTTTGAAAAGATGCTGTACTACTTTCTCTCCGGCATGCTGGTAGGAGTGACGACTTAAAAACTCGGGCTCAATTTTCCGAAAAGTGCTGAGATAGCGATGCAGGGATTCAGTGGAGAAGTCGTCTTCGATTGAAGTGCCGTAAATCTCGGTACGGTTGCAAGTATTAAGCAAAAGGCACTCATTGAGACCTGGGATTTCTTGTAATCCAGCATAAAATTCATCAATTTTTTCGGGTGGTAAACTTATTTTTTCACGTGCAGCAAGGCTGGCCACATGATGCGAACTTCCCAAGAGATGAAGCATATGTCCACTATCGCTAATCATGACTTAACATTAAGAAGGTTCGGAGTGGCTTCTAGATTCTATTTGCCTATTGGCATCTTTTGAATTCACAAAGCTTAAGCTGAAGGCAGCAATGAAAAAGAGAGCAATTGCAAATTTAGCAAACTTCGAACCAAATAATCGATTACCATAACGAAGAAAAAATAAAACAGTGTAACCTGCCCATACCACCATGGTAATGATAAGCTTAATGCTAGTGACGAATTCAGGTTGTCTCGTCCAATGCATACCACCCACGATGATTGAGATAGTAAGAAAGAAAACTCCAATGGAAAGCAATCGAAACCCAGCTTGTTCTAGGTCATGAATAGGTGGAAGAAAAGAGCCCAATGAACTAAACTTTCTCGATAGCAATGCCTTTCTTTGAACGAGATACATAAGGCTAATCACAGCAAGAAGAGAAAAAATACCGTAGCTAAAAATCGCAATGGATGCGTGCAGTTCGATCCAATGATCTGAAAAAAGTCGTTCGTATTCCGAACTCAACCAGTAGGGAGGATCAAAGCCGGAGATACTTAGGCAAATACAGCCCGCAAGAGAAGCCAATCCAGCACAAAAAGTTCCCAATAGGTTGAGACGCCAAAGAATCCGAAGGATCAAATAAGTCAGGATTAAAGACCAGAGAATAAACTGGGTCCGTTCCAATCCGTTCCCCAGCGGACAGCCATGCACATCAATTCCTCGAAGGTAAAGAGCTCGAGTTTGAAAAGAAAAGCCCAATACAATTGCGATCAAAGAACTTTCTCGAAGCGGGGTCCAATCAATCTTGAATGTCTTAAGTAAACCAATTGCGAAAGCGATTCCATAAAGCACAGCTGCAAACCAAAGCAATTCTCTGGCATCGGAAAAGTTCATGCTGGTTGCTGCGAAGTGATTAAAAAAATTTGGGAGTATTGCAGAACCTAAACGGAAACTGCTTCAGCAGGAGATTTTTCTAGAAGCTCTCTTTGACTTACAGGTTCGGAGCCAAAATATTGACGCATGGCAGCACAATCATTGCCTTCACAATTAAGGCAACAAGGACGGATGGCTGAATTGTAACCGTTTTCAATGTGTTCGATGACCAAACGAGTACAAAGGTCGATGAACTTCTCCTCCAAGTTGAAGCAGTCAACCCGTGCGAAATGATCAACGACTTCCTCGGCATATCCCCGAAATTCAATATCTATTTCATCCAAGGTTTCTATATGATCCGTGGTAAAGGCAATTGGTACCATGAGGATTGCCTTCTGAGTAGTTTCGGCAATCACATCGGGGGTTGAAGGTGTGAGCCATTTTGTTCTCTGTGGCCCTACCTTACTTTGCCAAGCAAGAGCACCTTCGTGTTCCAGACCAAGACTGTGGAGAACTTTTTCAATTCGCTCAAAAGAACCCTGAATTTCCTCGTTATACTTGTCCCCTTTCTCGGTACAATAGGACTCGGGAAGGCTGTGTGCTGAGTAGATGATTCGAATGTCTTTATCGTTTAGACCAAGGGTACTTTTCATTTCATCAAACTTTCGTTTAACCAGCATTGCCCACAACTCGGTGTAGTCGGATCGATCCCACCACTGGTCAATGACCGAAATACGATCTCGATACCCCTCGTCCTTTTGTTTGTCTAACCATCTATATGCGTCGCAAAAGGACGATCCGCTGGTTGAACAACTATGTTGCGGGTATTGGGAGAACAGAATAATTTTATCGGCAGTATTGTATTGCTCAATCATTTCACTTGTTCTGGGAGAGCAGTAACGAAAACCAGAAACACAAACATGAGGGGCGGATTGAGGATGAATGTGATCCAGTTTCTGAGCTATTTCTGCGGACTGATCATCCATAATTCCCTTGGTTGGGGAATATTGACCAATTTCTTCATATCTTTCTTGAATATTAGGAGTTCGTCGCCACGCAATGTAACGACCCAGTATTTTTTGAAAAGGGAGTTTAAGAATTTCACGGTCTTGGAATAACTCTTTGAGATAGGGGTGGACTTCATCTTTATTCTGAGGACCTCCCATATTTAGAAGGATCACTAGAGTTTTAACAGGATTTTCAGATTTAGTGGCATTCATCACGGTGTAAATTTAAATTATTAGTTCTTATCTATCAGTATTTCGAGTCTGAAGCAATCTTTCAGGATAAAAGGTCGGGAGAAATTTCTAAAAACTAATCGGAGTCTATACAGTTTGGAAGTGAGACGCCGGTGAATGCAGAACCGGAAAAAAATAAGCCTTCATTTCCCTGAGATAAGGCATCTGCGGCTTGTTTTCTAAAGTTCATTTTATCATCTGGAAGAGGGATGCTCTGCATCCAGCGTTTCAGGTGAAAAAACTCTGGTTTACCTTGCAGGCCAATTAATTTTGAAAGATCCTCTCGTACAACCTCAGAAATCACATCTTCAGTAGCTAGAGCAAGATCCGGCCTCCTCTCACCACCGACAAAAGTGGTGAGTAGAACTTTTCCATTTGGTGCCCTCTGGGGAAAGAGAGTACTTGAAAAAAGGGTGCCTAAGATGGATAAATTTTCTTTTTCGGGCACAAGAAACCCGAAGCCATCTAATGGATGTTTGATTTTTTCACGATCTACTCCAAAATAGGCAAGACTAAGGGGATAATGCGTAACTTGATGCAAGTCTGAAAGGTTTTCAGCAGCGTTAAGATTTTTCCAGTCGATATTAATTGATTTTTGAATAGGAAGGGTTGAAATAACCTCATCACATTCGAAAACAGATTTTTCGCCCGTGATAGATACGGTGGAAATTCTCCAGTTTGAAAGCGTCTTTTCAACCGCTATTACCGACTCCTCGGTCTTTATGGAAGTTTTTTTCAACGACGAGGCAATAAGTTCGGTCAATTGACACATTCCTTTAGGAAATGAAATAAGTCTAGTTTTCGGGATACGTTTTCTTTTATTTCCCTTTTTTAACATTCCCAAAAATATAGAGCCGGATTGCTGTTCTAGTTGATAAAGGGAGGGGAAAGAATTTGCTAGGTTCAGAGTTTCAGGTTTGGAAGCATAGATTCCAGAAATAAAAGGGTTTGCAGCGTAATCCAGAGCCTCTTTTCCCAGTCTACGAGAAATAAATGAAGCAACCGATTCTTTAGCATTCTGGTTTCCTTTGCTAATAAATGGCTCTAAAAGTAATCTTAATTTACCCAAGGGACTGAGAAAAGAACTTAGAAAAAAAGACGGTAGGTTCAAGGGTAGGGCAACCAGTTTCCCATTTCGGACGATAAAGCGTTTATTAGTGATCGAATCTGCATCAATTGCGTGATCCATAACGCCCATTTGAAAAAGAGTATCATAGGTGTCTTGGAATCGTAAACTCAATGAATTTGCTCCATAATCAAGAAGGTATCCTTCTAAGCATTTGGATTGAAGTACACCACCAACCCTAGAGGCTGCTTCGATGATCTGTACTTCATGGCCAAGATTCTCCTTCTTCCATGCCAAGGATAGCCCCGAAAGCCCCGCTCCTATTATACATATTCGTTTAGATTTCATATTTGATGCTTTGGGCTTGTGGCATTTTAATTGATAATGAAAATAAAGTCTTAAATTATGGAAGAATTAAAAAGCAGTTTGCGTTTGATTACAAATCCGAAGGATGCGAAACCGGGTGAGCTTATTAGGGAACTTAAGTTATTGGATGAAATATTAAAACAAAATGCTTCGCATTTAGATCCAAGACTTAGGCATTTTCTTCAAAATAGAAGTTATGAGAAAGCACTTATCTGGTTGAAAGGGGAAGAGCCCGAAAAAGGAGTTTGTGGAAAATGAAAAAAACAACTCGAACATCCAAAAAACTTAAGCTTGAAAAACCAGAGGTTTTTGGTGCCAACCCTTTTGATTCCTTAGAAATTGAAGGCTTACCAACTACAACTGTCGAGAACCGAAATAATATTCCATCCAAGAAAGTGTCCTTTGAGGTAAAACCAGAGATACCACCGAAAGAAAAAATTGGTAGAAGTGAGCGATTGGAAGTGAGAAGGGAAAAAAGTGGTAGAGGAGGTAAAACCGTGACTACAATAAGAGGTTTTCCAAAAAGTTTGGCGGTCGCTCACCGAACTCAGTTATTAAAAAAGATTAAAATTTCTCTGGGCACTGGGGGTACATGGAACGACCAAGTAATGGAACTCCAAGGAGACCGAAGAGAGGAAGTTATGAACTGGTTGAGTAAAATAGGTTTTAAACCACTCCTAGCAGGGGGATAACATCTCTGAATTACTAAAGTAAAGAAAGGCTGGGAAGATTAAGTGGTTTGCTTTTCTTGCTCCGTAGATTCGGAATTAGTGGGAACAGAATCTTCGGGGGCATGTTTTTCCTTTTTAAAGTCGTGATCTTCCAATGGTTCCTGATTCATAACATCACTGATATCACTTTCCCATTCGCTTTTTGCTTTTCGGAATTCGTTTACCCCTTTTCCAAGAGAGCGGAATAATTCAGGGACTTTTTTGGCTCCAAAGAGCAAGAGAACAATTAGGAAGACAAGAATGACTTCCCAACCACCAATGTTTCCAATGAAGGCAATCTGTAAAGTAGTTGAATCGATCATGATATAAATTTAGGGCTTCGGTTTGTTTTAGGCAAACAATTTAAAACAAAATAGGAATATGATCTGGTACAGGTTTCTTATAATCCGAGTTGTCGAAGAGCTTCCGGTTTTGGTTTATTGACTGAACTTTGGTCGGCTTCAAAGAAACCATGTAGTTGACGGATCCTAGTTGGGTGACGCATTTTACGAAGTGCCTTGGCTTCGATTTGTCTAATTCTCTCACGGGTAACCTTGAATTGTCTACCTACTTCTTCGAGAGTTCTACTGTAACCATCTTTCAAGCCGAAACGCAGAGATAACACATTCCTTTCCCTTTCGGTGAGTGAATCAAGGACATCTAAAATTTTCTCCCGAAGCAAGGAATAAGCAGTCATATCATATGGATTCTCTGCCCCTTTATCTTCGATGAAATCTCCGAAGTTTGTATCATCACTATCTCCGACAGGGCTTTGTAGGGAGATCGGTTGTTGGGCCATTTTCATGATACTCTGCACTTTATCCAAAGGGAGGCCCATTTCATTTGCGACTTCATCCGGAGTTGGTTCATGCCCGAGTTCTTGGAGTAATTGTTTCTGGACCTGCATTACTTTATTCAAAGTTTCGATCATGTGAACCGGTATACGAATGGTTCGAGCCTGATCGGCAATGGACCGGGTGATTGCCTGACGAATCCACCAAGTGGCATATGTTGAAAATTTATAACCCCTTCGGTATTCAAATTTTTCCACCGCTTTCATCAGTCCCATATTTCCTTCCTGAATTAAATCTAGGAAAGAAAGTCCGCGGTTGGTGTATTTCTTTGCGATTGAAATAACAAGGCGAAGGTTAGCCTCGACCATTTCAGTCTTTGCCTTGTGGGCAAGTCGCATGAAACGCCTGAGATCTTTGATAAGTTGAGCCAGTTCCTCTGGATCCATGCGGAACTTGGACTTGGCAGTTTCAAGTTCAGCAAGGACACGATCCATTTTCACCCCTTTTCGCTTTACCTTTACAGTATCTTTCTTTGAAAGTGCCAAGTTGTTTACATTTCGGGTGATCGCTTTTAACTCGGGGCCCACTTGAGTTAAGAAATCCTCGAATACCTTAAGTTTAAGACAACATTTTTTGAAAATAGGAGCCAATTCACTTTCGTATTTCTTAAATCGGGTTACGGAGCGTTTTCTTTGCGTTTGGTTGGAAGCACTTTCAATACTTTTCCAGGCTCGGTCGATTTTAGTGTAGAGGCCTTCGAGAAGCAGAAGCTGTTTCGCCAAGTTTTTAAAGTAGGTTTCCCTGCTATCAATCTTTTTATCCAAAACGACTCGGTCAAATCGTTCCTCTCTGGAAAGTAACTTCTGGCAAATATCCATTTGAAATTCTGTAGTCAGGGAAACGGAATATATAATTTTAAGGGCGGAGCTTTCTGCCGCCTCAATTCGTTTTGAAATATCAACCTCTTCTTCTCTGGACAACAATGGAACTTGCCCCATTTGTTTGAGATACATTCGGACGGGGTCGTCCAGCATGTCGCTTTGGTTTGAGCGAGCACTTTCTTCTTCGCTTTCTTCCTTTTTCTTTTTGAATTTATCAACTTCAGCAGAATCAAGTAGTTTAATTTCCAAGTTGTTGAAGATGGAAATCACATTTTGTAATTCTTCCGGTTGAGTTGCAATTTCCGGTAGGGCTTTATCTACATCCTTGTAGGTTAAAAAACCTTGTTCACGGGAAAGATGAATGAGTTCTCGTACTTTCTCATTCATTTCGTCATTGAGGGCATGAGGCTCAATATTTTTGTTCAAAGATTTTGCAGCTTCTTTTGCGGATGACTGAATCGTTATTATTGTTTTTGAGGACTTTTTGGAGGCAGTCTTTTGTTTCCCTTTTGCCGCTTTTACCAAACCTTTTACGGTGCTGGCGGAACTCACCTTGGTCTGGGTTGTACTCGTCTTCGTTTTACTACTTTTGGATTTGGATCCAACATTTTTGGTCTTGTCGGTAGAAGCCTTAGCAACCACTGTTTTTGGCTTTGTTTTGGATTTTCTCGGTGTGGGAGAGACTCGAGGCTTGGAAGCAACGGACTTGGAGGAAGCAGGCTTTGCTTTTGAGCTGGTTTTTTTGGTTTTTGGCGTAGGCATGAAGTGGTTAATCCGGTGGTGAAGAGAGTGATAAAGTGGGTGGGGAGTTTCGGAGTTTTCTAATTTCTTTCAATTCGTTTCTTAATTCCATGAGGGTAGCATTTTCCTCTGCCGCTCGAAGATGGGCCCGGATTTTCTCTTCTCTTTCTTTCGAACTCCGGAGAAAGAGGACGGAGAGGCACTCATTGGCAAGTTGAAGGAAAGAGTCCTTTTCTCCATCACCGTGGTCTTTGTACAAGTAATGGTGAAACACTTTTCTTTCCTGATCATTTTCCAAAAAGTCTTCCATCCGACGAAAGTCCATGGGTCCGTCTGCGTTAACCTCAGCAAAGATCTTTGCCAAGATAGCACCAGCAGTCGTCTGGAGATTGAGCCAACTAGGCTCGATGAGGTAGGCAAGTGGCCCCGCAATCCGATCATCATGCAAAATAATAAACAATAAATCATCTTCTACATTTGTCAATCGAACAGGGCTATTTTCTTTGGTTTCCTTGTTCGAGGAATTTGGGTATTGGAGTCGGTATTTTGGCAGTTTTTGTTTTTCAAATTTGGAGAAATCTTGCTTCACCGCCTCGTTTGAAACTCCTAGTAGAGTTGCCAGTTCTTTTAAGTAGCTTTCCTTAATCACAAGGGAATCAACTTTATTTAGTGAAGTAAAAATGAAGTCACAAATGTTTTTGCTTATATTGGGACTACTTATGTCCTCGCCTATTTGTAAGTTTTTAATTACATATTCAATCATGGATATTGATTCATCCAAAATTTCATTGAGGCGCGTTTTCCCTTCATTAAGAAGGATTTGATCCGGATCACTTCCCACAGGAATGGTGGCAAATCGAGCATTAAGACCAATCCCAATAAAAATGGGTACATATTTTAGTCCAGCTTTTCTGCCAGCTTCATCTCCATCGAGCAGACAAATGACATTTCGAGGATTTGATTTCTTTAATAAGTCAGCCTGGGATTCGGTAAAGGCGGTACCTTGAGGTGCAATTACAGTCTCAAACCCTTCGATATAGCAGCGAATTGCGTCTAATTGCCCTTCAACCAAGATGAAATCATTTTGATCCTTGATTACTTTATTGGCGAGATGAAGGTTGAATAAAATCTGGCTTTTTTGAAAAATTGGGGTTTCCGGAGAATTTATATATTTGGGTGCCTTTTTTTCTCCCCATTCTGGGGTTGAGGCAAGTTTTCTAGCAGTGAAACCACAGATTCGCCCAAGTTTTTCATGGATCGGTATCATCAACCTCCCTTGAAAGCTTGATACGAGTTTTCCTTGACGCAGCTTTTCCCGGAAGAGTCCGGATTTACTCATGATTTCCTTACTGAAATTCTGCAGGATCAAGTGATTAGCTAAAGCAAATTCATCAGTTGGAGCATATCCAATCCCAAATTCAACCGCAGTTTGAGCAGAAAACTTTCTCTCTTCAATCCAATATTGCCAAGCCACTTTAGACTCATTCGTATCTAATTTGAGCTGTTTCATGAACCATTTTTTTGCCTCTTCATTGACCGCATGCAATTCGGCACGAATTGACCTAACAAAAGATTGGGATGCCCCGCCGCTTTCATAGCGTAAAGGGATGCCAAATCTTTGAGAAAGAAATTCTAGAGCTTCTTGAAAGTCCAGATTCTCCACTTTCTGAACAAAAGAAATGGCATCTCCCGTTTCGCCTGAGCTAAAGCATTTAAAAAACCCCTTTTGTGGATGCACATAAAAGGAAGGGGTTTTTTCTTGTTGAAAAGGACTAAGTCCAACCCAACTTGAACCACTTTTTTTTAACTCAACATAAGGGGCGACCAAATCAAACAGATCGATTCTATCTTTTAGTTCATTGATAAATCCTTCTGCAAGTCTAGGCATCTCAAAAATTTATGCTTACAAGGATTTGAGTTTTAGAAGTTCCATTTTTGATTGCTCGTGCAATGCTGACCCTGCTGGAGCAATCTTCATTACTTCTCGGTACAGGATACTTGCAGTTACCGGCATCTTCTCAACTAAATGATAGCGTCGAGCCAACTCCCAAAGGATTTCAGTAGATTCCGGAAATATTTCTTTGGCTTTTTCGAGCTCAACAAGATATCTCCTAGAATTAAGTGTTTCTCGTGCAATACGAAGATAGTCCATCCGGGTTTCTAAGTCGAACGGGTTGTGCCGAATTGCCTCAAGAATGGTCATTTCTGCTTCGGTTTCCTCCCCCATCTGGAAATGAGCCTGGGAACTCGATCTCCAGGCTTCCGCATCTGAAGGGTTAGCTTTGAGTGCTTCCCGAGCATGAAATAATGCCTCTGAGTAGCTTGAATTTAGGTAGGCCATTCTACTTTTTTCAAGTGAGCTCATTTCATTCTCCTCCTCTGCTGGAATCGCGAAGGCATCGGCTAAATTAAAGGGAATTAAAGGGTCTTCTATTACAGGAGAATCCATAGTTGTTGATTCGGGTAGGTACTGGGCGGGGACTCCGGGTATAGTGGGAGTATTTGGTAGTTTGGCACCAGAGGAAACCACTGCTTCTTCTGTTTTTGGGGACCCATAAAGAAGGGCATGGGCTAAGGCAGTGACCCCTTTTTCATTGGTTGAAACATCGGCTTCAAGCAAGTCGGCAAGCCTTCTCCGCCTAAGGAGGTTTGCGATGTCTTCCTTTAGTTCAGTGGAGTCAATCGTACCGGGGTGTGTTTTTTCAAGCGCAAGGGCCAAGGTTTCGGCTTGATCCTCATCTTTCTCCTTTAGGCTTACCCGAAGTAGTCCAATCAGGGGCTTGGTACTAAGGGACTCTTCTTTTTTCGCAGATTCGCGATACCACCTCGAAGCTTGAGCCCATAGTTTTTTACGGAAAAACAGGTCAGCCAAGATAAGTGAATCTTGAGCAGTGCAAAGGTCCGGGGCTCGCGAAAAGGCATTGATTGCTTCTGTTTCCAGTCCAGTTTTTTCCAATAACCTAGCATAACTTAGCCACGCCCCTTTTTCATCGGGAAAATTCTTTAAGAATTTTTCAAGGTTTCGTTTTGCATTTTCTTCATCCCCTGACTGTAGAAATGCTTCTGCAGCTTCGCGATAGATTTCGGTGGGAGCTCCAGCTGATAAAGCTTGTTCGAATCTAAAAGCGGCCAAAGGAAAGTTTTTGGCATCAAATAAAGCACGGCCCAATTGAATAAGCACTTCATTAGAATCAGGAAATTTTTGGTTCTGTTCTCTCAAGAGAAGAATGGCGGCTTGAGGGTTCCCATCCATTCTTCTTGCAATTGCCTCTGACAGATCAGGTGCCATCGGTTTGCTGTCGAGGGTTACATCAGTTTCAGAATGCTCGATACTTGGTTTTTCACTACAGCTAATCAGTAGAACCAAGATTGACCCGTACAATTTGATTGATAAGCATGATGTGAATTTAGGCATGAATTGTTTTTTACAGAGAATTTCAAAAGGTCAAGCAAGGGGATTTCTTTTGCTGCTTTGGATGATAAACGCCTTGTTTGCAAACAAGCAAAACATTACTGGAAATATTTCATTTTCAAGTTTGACAGTGGAGCAAGCAGATTCCAATCAAACAGCAGTATTTTATCGAAAAACCGCTCCCACTGCATTCGAATTTCATAAATCATTAAATCTTATGATTGAACGGTTTCAAATTCGAGAAAAAATCGAACTGAATCCAAACAATTTTCCTAAAATTGTGATCAAACTTGATACCTCCGCATCTCCCGGACTTCAGGTTTCAATCGAATTATTGGATGGCTTGCTCGAGTTACTCAAGAATCGAGGTTATGAAAAAGAAAAAGTTGAACTAGTTTGTTTTCAACTGGAGGAAGTTCGAAGGGCAAAAGGCTATCGTTTGATTTCAGAGATGGATTTTTACAAAGGACATTTCGTGAGTAGCCCCAAGAACCTAAATTTCTTTGAGCCAGATTGGTTTCATGACAGCCCCATGCCACCAAAGGTTCATGACCGGGCAAAGTTTTACCTCCAATTTCCAAATGATCGAAAAAAGAGAATTGAAGAGGAAAGGAAAAGTTACCTACCTTCCATTTTGTTAGAAGATCAGGTATACTGGATCAATTTAGCTACGGTTATGGATGATTCTAATCTTGGAATCCTTGGTGCTTCTCACAACATGTCTATAGGTTTGGCAAGTAATACTCGTCGTTTCGCTGGCGATCCAACTCTGGGGGCAGCAGCAGTGACTGAAATCCTCGCAATTCCAGAAATTTGGAAAAAAAGACTTTTTTCAGTTCTGGATCTTTCTCGTTTTCAATTTGCAGGTGGTGGTGATTTTAATGCAGAGTTTTTAGGCTCCCATAATGCAATCCTTTTGAGTCGAAACCCATTCGCAGTGGATTCGGTTGCGTGGGAATTCCTTGCCCAGTCAAGGAAAAGGAGAAAATTTACTTCCCGTACGAAAGAAAATACATTGATCTTTAAGTATGCCGAGTCACTGGGCCTTGGTGTTGTAATGAATCCGCAAGTCTTTCGGGTTCCATAATTTTAATAGTCCTACATGAAACCTGAGAAGTTATCCGAACATAAAAAATAATATTATAAAAATTGGAATGGCTAGGAAAACTCCTATCCAAAAATAAAATTTCTCTTCTTTTTCACTTAATTTTCTCACTGTTCTAATACCTTTAGCCAACTACCAATGCCAATCAATACCAAAAGAAATATAATAACCGATCCGTTCATCGTCGTATTTATTGATGGGTGGCAAAATCTTATTAAAATATTTTGTCTAGCGATGTTTGTCATCCATTCTTCCCTTACTTTTGCCGAGTCATGGCCGAATTGGTTGGGGCCAAATTATTCTGGAGCACTTGAAGATGTCATTATATCCATACCATCTGGAAATAAAGAATATACTCAAGTCTGGTCACAGAAAGTCGGAGAGGGATGGTCTGCTCCGGTGGTTGCGGATGGACGAGTTATTTTGCATGACCGAAGCGAGGAAACCGAGAGAGTTCATTGCATGGAAGTAAATTCTGGTAGACAATTATGGACCTATTCTTTCGCTAGCAATTATAGAGATGATTTCGGTATGAGTGCGGGTCCTCGCTCCACCCCTGCGGTTGGTCGTGGAGTTGTGGTAACACACAGCCCCAGTGGGATTGTTTGCGGAATTAGACTTTTAGATGGTAAACTTATTTGGAAGAGAGATCTGGTGCAGGACTTCCAGTCCCCCAAAGGTTTTTTTGGTAGATGTTCATCTCCGTTGATCATTAAAGATAAGGTAATTTTTGCTGTCGGTGGTTCGAAAGCTGGCTTAGTTTCATTTTCTTTAAAGGATGGATCGACCTATTGGAAATCCAAACCGCGTGAGGCAGATTATGCATCCTGTATACCTTATGAGGGGGAGGGAGGTACACTGGTTTTGTCTTTTCTACGTGATGGATTTTTGGTGGTAGATGCAAAAACGGGGGAAGAAAAGTTTTTTTCCAAAATCAGGTCTCCAATAAAAGCATCTGTAAAGGCTGCAACTCCGCTCGTAATTGGGCGGCAGGTATTTGTCAGTGCATGTTATGAGGTTGGGGCATCTCTTTGGAAATTAGACTCGAATCAAGCTATGAAAAGCGAAGTAAATTTAGATTTGGTATGGAAGGACCAAGGGATAATGGATTGTCATTATTCTACACCCGTTGAATACAAAGGATATCTATTTGGCTTTCATGGTAGGCAGGAGAGGGGTTCATCGTTGAGATGTATTGAGGTAGCGAGCGGTGAAATTAAATGGGAATATAGAGGGCTAGGGTGTGGGAATCTTCTCCGTTTAGGAGATAAATTGGTCGTGTTAAGTGAATCGGGAGAATTACTGATTTTACCAGCAAGCCCTGAATCATTTGAGGTTCTTTTCCGCCAACAAGTACTTGGGACCTGCCGAGCCTATTTTGCTTATTATAAAGGTTTTATCTTACTTCGGGACAATCGAAGGGTTTCTTGTCTAAGGGTAAAAAACTAAATTTTATTGAGTCTGATCCGTATACCCACAGTGCCCAAAAGGAAAACACTGAAAACCTTTGATCGGTAAAGAAGGGTAGGATCTTATTTCCTACAATCCTGTATAATCCGAATCCAGATTTCGCGAAGATCGTACATGCGTATATCAGATTCATGGATGTATTTAGAGAAAATCTTGGGGCTGTGATGATAAAAAAGACGGTTTAACCGCATCGATTCGTTCAATGCGGAATGAGCTTTTTTGAGGTGACATACCGCCAAAAGAAAATCGCCAAGATCCAAGCAATTTGCGGCAAGTAAGCAGTGCCTTTCCGCATCCGCCAAACTACCGCAGTAACTCCAAGAAAGCCAGGGTTCAGGTTGTTTGCGGTTATGACGCATCAAGTGCTCCCATGAAGCTCTGAGATAGGAAAAGAATGCAGTAGATGAGATATAAACGGGGTGACGGTGAATGGTGTAGGGATCCATTTTTCTTACCTCATCAATATCCAGAGGGCAAAGTTGTTGGATTTCATCCACATCCACATCGATTTCATCCGAAGATGACCAATCATCTCGGTGCCAACCCATGAGTGCGGCAGCCGCATCCAGACGATCCGGATTCTTTTTTACTTTATTGTAAACGGTAATAAAGCGGGCAACTTCTTTATCCGACTTCCGGAGGAAGTTCTGCCAATCAGCCTCATTCCATGCAACCTCTTCGTTATCGTCCCAGTCTCCGTCGTGGTTGCTTTCAAATTCGTATTGGCTCATCCTGTAAAACTTAATAATAAGGTGTGTTTAACTTTTCTAACTAGAATTGAAATAGGTCAATTTATTTTTTACAATTTTTTGAAAGTTTAGATAATATATGATGAAAATGAGAAGCAGGATTCTGTATTTTGGCCGGGTTCAAGGAGTTGGATTTCGATGGAATGTTGCGGAAATAGTCAAAAATTTTCAACTTACTGGGTTGGTTCAAAATTTACCGAATGGTTCGGTAGAAGTTGTTTTGGAGGGTACAGATGCAGAAATTAAAAAAGCAAGCGTTGCGATTGATCGAAAGATGAAAAGGTACTGGACGAACAGGGAAATGGAAAGTAGGAATGGGGAAGCTCACTTTTCAGACTTTTCAATTGAAAGAAGAAACAGGTAAGCATCTCTGAAGACTTAGGATTGCCATAGATGTACCATATTGCTTGTGGTAATT
>DEYT01000093.1:0-1981 GCA_002364975.1 Opitutia bacterium UBA3151
CCTCTTTTATCTTCCATCGTGGGTTGAAATTCAATTATTTGATCATCAACAAATTGTTGCGTAGACCGTGCCGTATTATTTTGTTCGATGGATACAGGTGGCTTCTCATATTCTGGTTGTGGGCCTGGCAAAGCATCGTAAAAGCTTTGGGGCGAATGGGTAATCGGGGCCTGAGGAGGAGAAGTGTAGGTCTTCGCTTTCCTCGGAGTGATCAAACGAACAGGCTCGGTTCCAGAAATATCCGCAAACTTCTTGGATAAGGAAAGGGCTCGTTCTTCAAGCCGACGAAAATATTCATCGCGATCCAGAACTTCATTGGCAGTCTCTTGTGCATGAACGGATAAGCAAGGAAGGAAAATAAAACCAGTCATGGAAACCAAAAAAGAAATTGGAAAATTGATTTTCATTTTATCTATCTAATTAAATTTTCTAAGGTTGATGATTGACCCGAAGTGAAAAATTCCGAGACGATTTGTTGCTTTTGCTCAAGAGAAAAATAGTCACTTTGACTAACAAATTCGATCATGCCTTGAATATTTCCGGTGAAGCTCAGAAGTACAACCTGGATTCGTTTTTGTTGGAATTCTTCAAGCGTTAGGTATCGATCCTGTGAATAATCAAAGATCGCTACCCCGTTGGCCTGGTAAATTCCACCTTCCCAATTATACCACATTTGAGTTTCCTCGGCAAAAAAGTAAGGAAAATAGTCCTTTCCCGTCCAAAACCAACCCAGTTCTTCATTCCACATCCAAGTTGCAGTGAGTTCACCTTCAGGTTCGGAAACATAAACCCAACCAATTTGACTATGCATAATCCAAGGGTACGAGTCCTCCATCCGCGTAAAGTAACCAAACTCGTGAAGATATCGCCAGGAATCAAGGGATGGAGCACTTTCAACGATGATAGAAACCTTGGCTGAGACAATGGCATCCCCATCATAAATAGAATAACTAAATTCAAAAGGGCCTAAGAAATCCAAAGCGGGCTTGAATGTGTAGGACTGGGAGGCTGAATCAAAAGTTAGCAAACCTTGGGTGTAATTTGGAATAACCCCTGGATTCAGATGTATTATATCTTCTCCCACATCGGGTTTGGTGGAGTCATTGCGATGTAGTTCATCCACAGTGATATTAAAATCTTCTCCCATACTTCTTGAGTAGTAAAAAATATCGTCTTCTGCGGTGGGAGGATCAGGTTGATCAATAACTTCTATTGTAGCATTCAACTCATGCCTGATATTTTGGTCATCAATAACCAGAAGTTGGAAAGAATCTGGTCCCACATAATCTTCATTCGGAATGTAGAGGAATTGGCCGTCAGAGCTATCCATACTTCCGTTTCTCGGGTTTTGTAAAATACTACTCTCGAGAGTCAAACTTTCTGATTCATCTTTCGCTTTTGGCTCCAGATAGGTTGGGCTGTCCTCATCAACAACAAAATGTGAATTTGTAAGGACTGGGGTTGCGTTCAAGACCTGGACTGCAATCGATCTAGAAATTGAGTTTACTCCATCGGTAATATTGACATCCAAAAGATAAATATTGTTACCATCGGCATCAGTCGGTTTTTCAAAATCTGGTGAAAAATTAAACTGGAGAGTACCGGACTGGAATAATTGGAACTCACTTCCATCCTCACCACCAGAAATTGAGAGAGTAAGTTTATCACCTTCAACATCGGAGACATTTAAATCCATTACATGAGGGTTGTTCTCCATGACGAAAAAAGTATTGAGAGCGACTGGTTCTAAGTTCGATACCTCCGGATCCACATCAATTATGTTTGTAGTAGAAATGGTAACATTTTGGTCAACCGTCTGGTTCCCATCAGTCACTGAAATAACAATCTGATACTCTCGGTCAGAATCATTAGAATCTGGATTTTCATAATCTGGAGCAGTTCCGGAAAAGCTCAACATTCCGTTATTGGATAGCTGAAACCTACCTTGATCGCTCCCGTCAATTAAGCTCCAGGTCAACAC
>DEYT01000093.1:2352-6562 GCA_002364975.1 Opitutia bacterium UBA3151
GGATGATCAATAGAGGCGGCAGTCGAAATAATAGGTGCATCGTTTATGGGATCTACAATAAATTCAATACTTACATCGGCGAATAAACTTACATTATCTTCAACCCGTAGAGTAATTTGATCCGTCCCAAAAAAGTTAGGCTTTGGAAGGTACAAAAGAGATGTACTTTCAAGAGTATAATTTCCTTCCTTAGGATCAGAAATACAAGTCCAATTTAATGGACCTCCTTCAGGGTCTGTTGCATTTAAGTCTGACAACAACAGGGAAAAATTACTGTCTTCAAAAAGTTGATTAGATAATACTGCAGGTAAAGGATTGATGATGGGCACATCATTATCATTCTCTACTGTTATATGCATTACCCGCTCCGAATATGAAGATTCCGGACCATCGTCCGTTGCCCGAACTACTACATTGTAAGAATTGTTTCCATCACTGAGATCATCCAAGGGAGTTTCATAATCTGGACCGGAAATAAAATTCAAAATCCCAGTAGCCTCATCGATGATAAAATATTGGGAATCGGTTCCGCCCGAGATTGAAAAGAAGGTCTTTTCATTTGTCTGATTCGCTTCGTCATTGGTCGAATTCACATCAATAACAAAAGTGGTATGTTCTTGAACCGAAAGAGTAAGAGCATGATCGGCGGTTGGTTGAGTAATTACAGGAGCCTCATAAACATTGTCCACATTGACCACGACCAAGCGTTCAGTTGTGGCATTTGTGTCACTTTTATCGGTTGCAATTACCTTGATCTCAAATTGATGGTCGGTATTGGCATCATCGATGTTTTCGAAGTCAGGGGCTTTCTTAAAATAGAGGTTACCAGAGAACTCAGGTCTGAATGCAAAGCGATCTGCATCATTATAGCCATCTTTTACACTAAACTCTAGGATTGAATTGGTTTGACTGAAATCTCCAATTGAGATCGAAGCAATTGATTCCTGTCCAGTAAGTACATAAGTGCTGGATTCCGAGAATTGACCATTTCCATCATTAAGGAAACACCTCAAATTGCTATCGGCAAAAGTCGCCGCAATAATATCAATATCTCCATCCATATCGAAATCGCCAAAGTCGAAGGCATTTACAAAATAAGTTGAGTTATAAAATAGATTAGGACTTTGAAATTCTCCTCCGCCCTGTGAGGACTGCAGCATAACTCCAAATTTGGTTGGACTCTTAGTTGAAAGTACTAGATCCAACTTGTCATCACTGTTTAAGTCGATCAGCTTTACCCCATGGGCTTCCCCATTAATTTCTTTATAAAGCAGTGAGGGTGAACGAAATGTGCCATTTCCATCATTTAATAAAAGGCTGAAATTGCCATCTTGTGAAGATGCAACCGCAAGATCGAGGTCACCATCTTGATCAACATCACCCAGTGAGAGTGATTTGGGATTATTAATTTGTAATATATCTAACGTAATAGTGGAACCTGTACTGAAAACTAAATTAGGCAAAGGCACCGCTTCAGATTCAAAATGTAAGGTGCTGTCATTACGAAACCAACGAATCTCGTCCAGTTGCGTAACCGAATTCTTACAAATTACAACTACATCCATGTCACCATCGGAATCTACATCACCAAGATCCAAATAAGATACCTCATTAACCCCAGATATGTTATTTATCTCAGTAAAACTAATGTCATTCGCCGCATCATTTTGGAAGATGATGACCTCACCTGAGCCTTCCATGGCAACCGCCAAGTCTGGATATCCATCCTCATTGAAATCTCCAACCAAGCCAAAGTTTGGGGCACTATCTGTATTCGTATAAAAGGAATTTGCTGCGGCAAATGTACCAACACCATTATTTTCATAAAGGGAAACTTTTCCTCCACTCTTTTGAAGCAAAATTACATCGATATCACCATCCCGATCAAAATCTGCATTGAGGCAAAAAGAAGCTCCAGACTGATTAGAAATATTGTTTGGTGATGAGAAACTCGGTGTACTCCCTTCTTGATTATTAACCCATTCAATTGAAGTATCATCAATAACCAATAAAATATCCTCAAAAGAAGTTTGCTCATCTTGATCTGTTGCAACCAATGACCTAACAAAATCAGAATTTTCATTAAGCGTGATTTGAGTAAGGTCGGTTCCTTCAATAACTGGTGGGTCATTAAGATCGGAAATTTCCAAATTTAAATTACCATTAATAACGGTACCATTATCATCAATGGAAACTACGATTTCATATACACTATTTTGATCATCATCTAATTTATTTTCGAAATCTGGAATAAAGGAGTTAAAGGTAATTATACCCGTTGCCGAATTGATAGAAAAATACTGATTGTCGTTGGATAATGAAGAATCAATGGAATAAGAAAATTGAGGACTCGAATCTGGATCGCTAATAAAATCAGATGCGGAGATCTCAAGGGTCCCATCTGATTCGTTGTGTTCAATATTCGAACTTGGTGGGGTAAATACTGGATTTTCATTCACATCTTGGACAGTAATACTCACTTGTTGAATCGCATGGGATAGACCATCCGAAGCATTCACTTCCAGATGATACATTCCATCCGAATTATTGTCATCAGGAATTTCAAAATTTGGTGCCGTGACAAATAGAACCTCTCCAGTTTGTGCATTCACGGTAAACAAATCGTCGTCTACCCCTGCCCCTTTTGAATAGGTAATTTCAACAGCATTCTCATCCACTGGTTCAGCTAATGCAGTGAAAACAGAAGTTTGATTTTCGTTCATGTCCAAAGACGCAATCGAAACTCCATCAAGGCTCGAAAAAACCGGAGGGTCATTCTCATTCGAAATCCGTATTGATAGGTCATATTCATAAAAATCTACGCTGTTGTCCGAAGCCTTGATGATAATTTCGAATAGATTATCCAAATTTGCATCCTCCGGATTTTCGTAGTCCATACTACGGATGAATCTTAGCTTTCCATTTATATCCAACTGAAATTGGTTGGCATCTGAACCTCCGAGGCTCCAGCTAAAATTAGAACTGCTGTAGTCTAAAGATTTATTGTCCTCCGAATCGTCTGCAATGAAAGTTCTTATTACGGTACTAGCTGGAGTATTTTCCGACCAGATCAATTCCTGACCATTAAAGCCAGTTGGATCTGAATCACTAATTTGGGGAGCATCATTTACCTGATTGATCCTAACATTGATTGTAAAATTCATGTCAAAATCTCCGTCATTAACATTGACCACAAAACTATCATCTCCGAACTCATTAAGGTTGGGGACATAATCTATCACACCCGTGTTAACTTCGACATCTGCAACGCCATAATTTCCATTCGTGAGAATTGACCAGGTTAAAGTCCCACCGTCTGGGTCCTGCACATCCACTTCACTCCATACCGATTCCCAACTAATTGGATTCTCGTCTTCTGAAATCTCAATGGTTGAAAGCGTAGTGTAAAGAACAGGTGGTTCTTGTGAATTAGTAATATTGATGGTTAAGTCATATTCAGAAATTCCTCCGAACTCATCCGATACTTTAATCAAAACATTGTAGCGGTTATTATCCGAATTTGTCCCATCGTAGATTGGAGGACTAATAAATCGAAGTTCTCCCTGCTGACTTATACTAAACAAGCCTTCATCTTCACCATCCACTTCCCATGCAAGATAAGCGTCTGCAGTGTAATAAATATCATAAAAATTGGCATCGTAATCGTTGTAATCACTGGCGTTATAATCGATAACCAAGAGCGTACCCTCCGGATGATCGATTGTATTTGCAAAAGTACCATTGATTTCGGGCACATCATTGATGGGTTCAATACTAACTTGAACCGTAATGTTATCTTCCAGTCCGCCAGGATCTTGGTACGAAACTAAAAACGAGTCTGATCCTTGAACATACCTGTTGGCGTTTTCGATGGGAAGAAAAGTCAAAGTTCCATCAACGGAATCAATTCTGACTGTTGAACCCGTGACACTCGTTACTAATTGAGTGACTTCAGAACCATTATCAACCAATGACCAAATAATCCCAACACTGGAATTAGTCTCAGGGTCAATGGCCTGCCAAGTTGGAGAAACAAAAGAACTAGCATTGTCTTCATTCATCGATAGGGACAAATCGTAGGTCCCCGTCAAATATGGAGGTTCATTTAAATTGCTAACTGTAACTTGGAAATTAAATGGATCTGAAGTCATCGGAGAAGTGTGACTATCTGACGCAATTAAAGTAAGTTCATAAGTATTGTCCGTGTTTG
>DEYT01000092.1 GCA_002364975.1 Opitutia bacterium UBA3151
CATTCTTCCCATGGTCACGCTGGCTCCGTTTCCGAAATCGTAGGTGATGTAGGCTTCTTCTAAGTTGTCATCAGTTCCGTATACAGAACCCGCACCGAAGTCCAAACCGACTGCAGATGAGACGGGACCAGATGTGAAGTTGAAGTTCAGTTCAACTTGACCAGAGAAAGCATCGGATCCAGCAGAACCTCTTTCAGCGTAAGCCATGTCAACGAACCCTGACATATCGACACCACTACCAGTGGGGCCAATTTCAATAGCATTCAAATTGAATGCGGCAAGTGCACTTGCCAAAGTTAATAATTTGTTATTCATTGTAGTTTGTTTGTTGTATTAGCAAAATTTCCACCACAAGGTAGAAATAAACATACTTTAAAATGATGAATTTCTTTCAAAAGTCAAGCTGATATAGCCCATTAGGTTGAACTCGAAAGATTCTAAAAGGCTCTCGTAACTCTTTAGGAAGGGGAGGTATAGGATATCACCCAATCTCGAAAGAAGTTGATCTCTACCTCATCATCGAATCCATCCGCATCGATGTCACATTTCCAAGTGATAAGCGGTCGATTCTTGGATTTTTAGAAATGCTGTTACCATCTGGATTACCTAAAAGTTTCTACCTATGTTCGGTAAGTTTGCGATTCATTGATCTCTAGGTTTCAGATTTGGTCCATATACCTTTGATTCTTACTTCCTCTCTTTGTAAATCAATCCGTAATTTTTTTAAATATGAATTTTTTCTTCTTCAATATCTGGAGTAACCAAATTTTGGGTGGTTGCCATGGTCTGTTCAATTTCTTTAATTAATTTGGCATGCTCAAATTCAAGTTGGGTAAATCCATATTCTAAATCCCTACTTTCTAGAAAATGAGATCGAGTTTTTTGGATAAATCTGAATTAAAAACCTTTTCCTCAGTGAAAATGAGAGTTGCAATGATTAAGACTAGAGTGCGGAGAAATTTCAAATTTTAATTGTTTATTGAATACGAAAAAAGAAGCAAGGTTGGGCCTTTTTAATATTTTAACTGAATATAATTCAGATTATTGCAGATTGTCCCCAAGGTTCTAGCGGTTGAATGTCAAATCCATAAAAAAGTTTTGGATTCAAATATTACTGAAGATTGTTATCGACCGAGAGAATGAGTACGGATGGCGAGGTTTTTAAATATGGTAGCGTGTTGTTCCTTGGGTTGTCTAAGAACCTGTTCAAAAGCGGTAATCAAATTCATTTGAAGATCAATCAGACGACGGGTAGAGAATTTCTGAACCAGGGGAAGCAAACGACTTAAAAACCAAGGGTTTTGTGAAAAAAGGTTAAGTGTGGTCTTTTCAGAAGGATCGGAGAAATGATCCAAGTATTTTCTCGCGATTTGTTCGAGTTGATCCTTTCCGAGGCGTTGCTTGGAATCCAATTCCTTGCCATCGACCAAAACCCGTAACTGAATAAGCAAGCGGTTTCGGTTTTGTAAAGTTGCCAGAAGAGGACGAGCATCCTTGCCTTGAAAAAAGTGTCGGTCGATCGCCTCCATCGCCCAGTCCAACTTTCCGGAAAAAAATGCTTCCGAAGCCTCAAAGAAATCACCTTCCCCAAAATCTGGGACCATGTCTATCACCATCTTCTCGGTTATCTCCCCTCCCGCTTTTCCAAGATAGGACGCAAGCTTCTTAGTTTCTTCGACTCCGAGACGGGAATGAGCCCCGATTTTACCAGCCAAATATTCGAGGGCACCATTCGAAAAACGAACCCCGAAATCTTGGGCGGTGTCCTGTACCAATCTACGAAAAGCGACATCTTCCTTTTCATTTTTGGCGACATCTTCGTAGACTGAATTCTTTTGCAACCACTTCACGAAACCATGACTACGGTGAACCGGGCAGGCAGAGAAAATAAGCTTGGTTTCACGCAGGTTCTCTAAAAAGGGCTTCAAGCTTTCAAGTGCTTCCTTTGATCCCTGGGCAGCACCCGTCTTGGTCTGATTAAGAAAATTAGCCTCGTTAATCCAGACCAGTTTACCACCGCCAAAGAGGGAAAGAGTTTCTCCTGCCGATCGGGCCTCATTGAGAATACGTTCGACATCATCCACTCGATCGGCCCGACCATTGATAATTTCATGTGATAAATCGTCCGGAAATTCATTCAATAGTTGGTCGAAAATTTCTTTCGCTTTTTGTCTAACGAGATAATCATCATCTCCTAAAACGGTAAATAAGGATTCTTTAGACATGGGGTCTAACAAAAATCTAAATCACGAACTCAAAAGCAAAAACTTACACATCAATACTTCCAGAGTCTGCTGCTGCAAAGACCTCTTCAATTTTATACTTCCGAAGTTTTCGACGCATCCAGTCCAAAGCGGCGGTGGTTGCCCGCCTGCGATTGGATGCACGGTCCCCACGGAGATGGAGTTGCTTTGCCCAGACTCCAACTGGAGAAGCGTAGCCTAGATAAATCGAACCAACAGGAAGCAATTGAGTTCCACCAGCAGGGCCCGCAAAACCGGTCACGCTGAGCCCATAATCGGCCCCGAATTTTTCGCAGGCACCGGTAGCCATGGCAATGGCCACTTCTTCGCTAACCGCACCATGTTGTTCGAGCATACTTTCGGGAACCTCCACCATTTGTACTTTGGCATCATTATGATAACAAACTGCAGCTCCGTGGAAAACTTTTGAGATTCCTGCAATTTCAGTGAATTGAGAAGAAAGCAATCCACCGGTGCAAGATTCAGCCACTGCCAGGGTCTTATTCAAGCCACGAAGTTCACGAAAAATGACTTCCGCCAAAGTACGGTCGCCAAAGCAAACAAAATCGTCCCCCAGTGCCTCCCGACAATGGTCAGCTAATTGATGTAATTTTTCTTCGGATAAAATGTCGGAATCAAGGGAGCTAAGCCGGAGGTCTACCATTCCTGCATGGGCACAGTATCCAAGAATTAATCCATCGACACCGTCAAGTAGAGGTTCGACAATTTCTGCAAGTGCAGACTCGCCAATGCCAGCGGTACGAATTTGAAGGTAGCAATCGATTTCTGGAAAAATGCCTTCTTTTTGCAGTCGGGGAACTACTTGGTCTTCGAACATCGGATGCATCTCACGAGCAGGGCCTGGAAGCATCACAAGAATTTTACCATCTTTTTTGAGAAAGAGTCCTGGTGCAGTGCCATAGGGGTTGGACAAGATATCAGCATTTTCTGGACGGTAGCATTGCTTGAGGTTGTTTTCTGGCATTTCCCGGTGAAGGGACTTAAAACGTTCCTGGATTGCCTGCTCAACGGAAACATCGAAGACGAGTTTTTCGTCCAGTGCGTTGGCGATCGATTCACGGGTTAGATCATCAGTGGTTGGACCGAGTCCTCCAGTGGTGATAATGAGATCCGATCGTTTCCAACTCTCAGAGAAAAACAAATGTATATCATCTGGATTATCTCGAATGACCAAATTGGCCGCCGGTTCGATCCCGTGGTGTGCAAGTTGAATACCCAAATAGGTAAGATGGGCATTTTCACGAATTCCAAGGAGAAGTTCATCTCCCAAGGTTATGGTTTCTACTCGTGTGGGAGAACTCATGTTTGTTATCTGTTCAGGCTGTGTTAATTTTGAGTATTGATTACTTACCAATTTGTAAAGTAGGCAAGAGTCATAGGAATTGCCAATGCAAAATCAGATAAATGAAATGAGGAAATTGGCCCGTGGTCTTCCCCAGACTTCCGGTGTCTATTTAATGAAAGACCGTTTAGGGCATGTTATCTATGTGGGCAAAGCCAAGAATTTAAAAAAGCGGGTAACCAGTTACTTTCAAGGTTCCAGACGATTTATTCGGGCACAACCCAAGATCGCGGCAATGGTTGAAATGGTCTGTGAAATCACTACCCATCAAACGCAAAACGAAACCGAAGCCCTCCTTCTGGAAGGCAAGTTAATTAAAGAATATAAACCTAGGTACAACACGGACTTTACTGACGATAAACAATTTCTGTTAGTACGGGTAGATTTACAAAATGAGATGCCTCGCTTTCGGCTTTGCCGGAATAAAAAAGAAGATGGGGCACATTACTACGGACCCTTTGCCCAAGCTGGGATGTTACGATCGACTCTTTCGGAAATGCGAAAAAAATTTGGAATTCTACTCGCAGATGCAAAACCAATAAAACTCAAGGATGGCCGCTATAAATTATATGATGATGCCCGGGCGGAAATCTTTGCCGGACATAATGAGACTACAGTAGATGATTACAGTAAAAGAGTGGAAAAAGCCTGCTCTTTCTTGGAAGGGCGGGCAAAAAGTTGGTTGGCAGAGTTAAGAGAAGAAATGTTAAAGCGTGCGGAGGCCTTGGATTTTGAAAGGGCAGCGGACTTACGTGACATAGCGGATGCAATGGCGAAAACCATTGGCAAAAGCCGGAAATTTACCCGTACCTGGCCAAAAGCGGATGAAAATGATGGTATTGAACTGGTCAGGTTAGGGGAAATACTGAAATTAGAAAGAGCTCCAGAGTCCATTGAGTGCTTTGATATCTCCCATGTGTCTGGAACCTTTGTGGTTGCCTCCATGGTTCGGTTTCAGTCGGGCAAACCAGATAAGCGAGCCTATCGTAGGTTTAAGATTCGAGCCTTTGAAGGAAATGATGATTTTCGTGCGATGCAAGAAGTCGTAGGGCGTCGATATGGCAGGTTGCATGAAGAGGGCACCTACTTCCCCGAGCTAGTTGTTATTGATGGAGGAATTGGTCAAGTTCGGGCGGCGTTGAAAGCTTTTTTGTTGATGGATGTAGTACCCCCATCCATTATTGGGTTAGCAAAACGGGAGGAGACCATTGTGTTTCCAGATGAGCGCGGAGAGTTGAAGTTAGACTTTCGGGACCCTGCCTTACGACTGCTGCAAAGAGCAAGGGATGAAGCCCACCGGTTTGCAAATCAATTCAATGCAGATTTACGGAGTAAACGAATTAGGGAATCGATTCTGGACGACTTTACTGGCCTTGGTAAAGTTCGCAGGGAAGCCTTATTGAAGTATTTTGGAAGCTTGGAGAAGATGAAAAAAGCAGGAGTGGAAGAAATCAGGAAAGTGGAGGGCTTCGGACCAAAATTGGCCGATCGGTTGCATCTTTTTCTCCAGACGGGTCAAAATAGGTAACAAATTACTCATGCGACTTCTTTTTTTGTACCTTATGGTTTTTGGAATCTCCGCCTTTGGGGATGGCGAAGGTTGGTGGAAATGGAGAGGACCCAATGGGGATGGAACTTGGCAGGGTCCAAAAATTACCAAGGATTTATCCGATCGCGGACTTCAGAGAATATGGAAGACCCCAGTTCATTCGGGCTACTCTGGAGTCACGACTCGAAATGGATTGATTTACTTAATGGATCGTCCTCCGAAGGAGAAATTTGGAGAGGTTGAGCGGGTACTTTGCTTCGACGCACAAAAGAGAAGAATTAAGTGGGAATATTCCTACCAGTCCAAATACGGAAAGCTAGGTTATGGAAAAGGCCCGAGATCTTCGGTTACCATTTATCAGGGAAAAGCCTATTGCTTGGGGGCAATGGGATATGCTCATTGTTTAGATGCTTTGAAAGGGACTCTTATCTGGAAAAGAGATTTGAAGAAGGAACTAAAAATAAAAAATCCTATTTGGGGTTTTTCTGCTGCACCCGAGCCTCTTGACTCATCAATTCTTTATCATGTGGGTAGTAAACAAAGTGGGAATGTGCTTGCTTTGGATGCCAAAACTGGAAAAACGAATTGGGAAGCAGGTAATGATTCTATGGCAGGCTACTCTCCACCACTTTTGGTTGAGGCATGGGGAAACAGGCAATTGATTTGCTGGGGTCCCAATAAAATTATGGGTTTGCCGGTTGGAGGGGGTAAAGAATTCTGGAGTCTTCCTTACCAAGTGAAATATGGCGTTTCGATTGCGAAACCAATCTATGAAGATGGAATTCTTTTGGTTTCCGGGTACTGGAATGGTTCAAAGGCAATTCGGATTGAAAAATATGGGGGTGTAAAGTTGCTTTGGTCCAAAGAGGATGATTTGAGGGGGTTGATGGCTCAACCTTTGTATCGAGACGGTATTTGTTACCTGCTGGACCGAAGTCATGGTTTGACTGCTTTTAAGTTGAGGACAGGAAGTATTCTTTGGCGAGATCAGCACAGGCTAACTGCAGCGAAACGAAATCCTCATGCAAGTTTGGTTTGGACCAACAAGAAAAAGGGAGACGCACTCTCGCTCAATGCCGAGGGAGAACTGGTTTTTATGAATTTGAGCGGGGAGCAGTATAATGAGTACTGGCGTGAGCAAGTCGTGGGAGAGACTTGGGCCCATCCGGCTTATTCAGAGGACAAAGTTTATCTGCGTGACGATCGATGGTTAGCTTGCTGGCAGTTGCCAGTTAAAAATGAGAATTAGAGACTTTTTTCCATTGGAGTAGAAAATCGGTGAATTATTCTATTTCATTTCTTCCTCAACCAGATCCCATCGATTTGCCCAGCGGTTCCAAACTTCAATTTTTTCTACTTCTGCGGAAACCTCATCTTTTTTACAGGCAAAATTGAACATTTCGATGGCAATACCAGCATTGCTAGCAGAAAAGTGTTTTTGTGAGAAAAACTCAGTATCCTCCTCTTTATATTCGATCCTAAATTCAAATATATCTTCTCTTGCCTCTTTTTTACGCATATTTGATCGATTAAAATACATAAAAATATAGATCAAGCATATAAATAACATTATTAGTTATTTTTATAGCTTACAATTCAAATTATTTCAGAATTAGAGCCTGAACCTAGAAGCTTGAATAGGGGACTTGCCAATTTCAAAAAGTAATCTTTGATTTCCTTTAGTGAAACCAAAATGTGTCAAAACCAAGATTGATAATCAATCGATGCCATTGACAGATCAAGGAGCAAGGCTTCAACTGCTTGATTTTCTCTGGGAAAATATAGAAAATCTTTCCTTTGAATATAGTGGCATTGCAGGGAACACCTCTGAGATCATTCATGGATTTAGAGCAATGATTAAGAATGAGGATTGGCTGAATTTTATTTTAGATGCGGGAGATCCTGAGTCAAAGCCGGTGCCAAAACCTGAAATGCGTTCGGTTTTAAGACCTATTGGTCCTGTCTTTATCTACGCTGAAGAGGGTTGTGTCCCCTTGTCTTTTACGATTTCGCTACAGGTCTTACCTGCTTTGTTAGCAGGTTGTCCGGTTGTCTTGGCAGTTAATGGAATTCTTTGTGAGGATATAAAAAAAATCATCAAAGGGATTGAGCATGCGATGCAAAAGGTTGGGTATTCCGCAAAATTATTTTCCACAGTGGAGCAAGCGGATTCAAAAGTACTCACAGAAATTTTTTCCCATTTATCATTCCATGCTTTGGTTATCGATACCCAAGAATTAGAACATAAGAAAATATTGCATTCCATCTTCGATGGGTTGCTGTCTCCTTGTCCAATTTTTGAAAGGGAACAACATGGTAATATTACGCTCTTACTTCCAGAATTTGACCAAGGAAAACAATCCGGATTGATATCTGGATACTTGGATTTTTCTAGGGTTTGCAAGGAAGCTGGAATTCTTCGTCCAAATATTTTGCTTCTCCCGCAAGAATTGGAAACAAGAGGGTTTGAGAATTGGCGGGCTACACTCTCGCAGGAATTTTTCCATTTTGATTTGAAAACATTGTCAAATTTTTGCGGAGAACTAGAATTAAACATTGGAGAGAAATCGAATGGTATCCAAGTTTTTTTCTACAACTCTTTAAAAGAATGTTCTGAGTTTTTCAACAGATTAGAGAATGTGCGACCAGTTCAAATCTTTGGCTCCTGTATCGATGAGAAGGATATGGATGGCTTAATCAAGGAAATTGAGTTTCAATCCAATCTCCTGTCCTTGCATTGTTTTCCAACTGCCAAGGATTTAAGTATTGCAGCATTTACCACGACCCCGACCTGTACGAATTTGAAAAGTAAACAAGACTTGGGCGCTCGTTTGCTTCTTTCCCGCTTCCTACGCCCCGTTTGTTTTCAGGAGGTGCCGGATGCATACTTGCCAAGCTAGTTTTGTCTAGGTATCAGTAATTAAAAATAGAATTATGCGGTTCAAGTCGATGCACCTTTTGATTTTGGTAAGTTTTTCTTACTCTCTTTTTTCCATTCCCAAGAAGCAACAAGGTGAATTGCTTGGAATTCTTGATAGCAAGGGAGAGGCTTGGATTGAGGTAATTGAGGATAGCGGGTTTCGAAACCGATACTTAGCTCCTTGGCACGGAGGAAGCCCAAGTAAAGATGGTGGCTTCGACCCGTACATTCTTGGGGTTATAAAAGATACAGTAGTCGGAAACCGTATTCGTTTAAAATGGAGACATGATGGACACTTACGCATTGAAGAGCTTGATGTGGTCATTCCCAGAGAGAGTAGAGGGGTGTTTATTGGGAAGCTCATTGAAATTGGAGACCATTGGGTTGATTTTGAAAACCCAGAAGATCGGATACCATGGCGTTTCTATCTGCGTTGGATTGGGGGCTACCCTGAAAATGGTGGAGGTTATGACGGCAAGTCCAGAGAAGAATTAGTGGAAAGAAGTGACGAGGGTTTACTTCGTTTCCGCTGGAGTTACGACCTTCGGCCCCGTTTTGAAAGCTTGCTGAATCTGGAAGGATATCAAGAGCCCCTTTTTTATGAGGTTGAGGATTTACCCCCCCTGTTGAAAGAATCTGAAATGCCAATTGCCCCTCCCGTTATTAATCCATTTAATATCGCACCCAAGCCCACGGTTAATCCATTTGATTCCGCTCCCTTAC
>DEYT01000020.1:0-27047 GCA_002364975.1 Opitutia bacterium UBA3151
AGAGTTCAATTCATCCGGTTCCGGCACCCAGGGGAGTTCCAAGTATTGAGTGGTACGATAAATACGTTCAAAGTGATCTTTTTGAAATAAGATTTTAGACTCACTTGTAATTCGAAGAGTGCTAAAAGCACCATAAACCCCCCAAGGCTTTGGATGTTCGATGGGATTACCCGATTTCGTCCACGCATGCATTCCGGATGTTTTCGATTAACCTGTTTCCACCCTCCGTTAGAAAGGATTCGGGATGATACTGCAAGCCAAAGAGTTTTCTTTTTAAATCCTCAAAAGAGAGGGGTACATTACGAATCGAATCATGAGCGGTCATTCTAATTGAGTCTGGTAAAGCGGATAAACTACTTGGGTCAACTTGCAAAGAATGGTAACGAGCAACCCGTATGGATTGAGAAAAGCCTTGATAAGTAATCGATTCCGGCACAGTCGATATTTCTGTGCAAACCCCATGGAGAACTTGAGACTGGCGAATGATACGGGCACCCTCCAATTCCAAAAGTAATTGGAAGCCAAGACAAATGCCAAGGATGGGAACCTTTCCGATTAGATTCCGAGCGAGTTCAAGGGTTTCAGGATAATCCGACGGTTTTCCTGGACCCGGCGAGAGAACAATTAAAGTCGAAGATTGGAGAAGATGATCGGTTAGATCGAGACGATCCTTTATGATTACCTGATCAAATCGAGCAAGTAAGTGCTCGAGGTTGCGAGTAAAGGAGTCTTTGTGATCAACCAACAAAATCATCTCAAGAGGTCGAGGAGGGCCTGGGCCTTGATACGGTTTTCATTATATTCATATTCTGGGTTGGAATCGACCACAATCCCACCTCCAGCTTGGATGTAACACTTAGCATTCAAGGAAATCATCGAACGAATGATCAGGTTCAAGCGAATGTCACCCGAATCTTCAAGGGTACCAAAACTACCCGTGTAAGGACCCCGGAAGCATGGCTCAAGTTGATCGATCCATTCCATTGTCCTTGCCTTTGGGCAACCTGTAATACTTCCTCCTGGAAGCATCGCCTGCAGGATTTCCTGCAAAGTTAATTCCTCACGCAGGCTGCCCGAAATCGTGGATACCAAATGATGAAGATGAGAATAGCTTTCAACTTCTTGAAATCGCTCAATTCGTACGCTTCCCGGATTACAAAGGGCAGATAGGTCGTTTCTTTCCAAATCGACGAGCATATTGTGTTCGGCCACTTCTTTGGGATCTCTAAGAAAGCGTTCAATAACCGACCCGTCATGTTCTGGGTTATTCCTTTGATAAGTGCCCCCAATCGGTCGCGTTGAAATTTTCTTACCATGCTTATCAATTACAACTTCCGGAGAGCAGCTAACGATGGAAAAACTGGGAGTCTGCAGAAGAAACGCTTCCGGGGCTGGGTTACTCAAGCGAAGTTTTTCAAAGGCATATAAAGGGTTTATTTGTGCAGCCGCTTCAAAGCGTTGAGAAATCTTGATCTGATAAGTTTCCCCATCGAGTATGGCTTCTCTCGCTTGCACGAAGATCTTTTGGTACTGTGCGAAATTTAAATTACAACTTAGGGATTGAGCGGGTTCTTTGATCTCAAGAGATTCCACCGAACCACAGTTGGTTGCTGTACTTAGAATCGATCTGATTTCTTTTTCGCGCTCGGGAATCAAAGATTCAATGCTGGTGCTATCCACTGAAAGGTGTATGATTGAATTTGGGCGAGCAAACCAGCCATCCGGTAATGTAAGATCAATCGCTGATTCCAGTTGGATGTTTAAATTGGCGGCGAGGAATTCATAGCCGAAGAAACCAACCCAGCCGCTGAAACTTAAGTCGCAAGGTTCCGGGGACACACGAATTTGGTCAAAGGATTCTTGGAGTCTATGGCGATTCAGGATGGTAGCCGGTTCAAAATCCAGATACACCACTAAGCCTTTTGGATTTGCTCGAATTACTAAACTTTCAGAGCCCAGAGAATCTAGTGCAGAAAGGGGTATGGTTTCTCTGGTTTTAATCACGGGAGTCGATCGAGAAGTTCGCTGAAGCAATTGATTTGTTCTTCTTCAATTTTGGGTTTACCAAATAGAAGGGCGGACCAGCCAGCAGCTTGGGAACCCTCAAAATCCCTGGAGTGGCTGTCACCAAGATGAAGAATCTCTTTGGGTTGGAAACCCATCTTGGTTTCCACAAATTTAAAGATTTCAGGATCTGGCTTTTCGAATCCAATTTCGGCAGAAATAAAAATTTCATCAAAAAGTTCCTCGATATCGAGATCTTTGATGACTTGGCGCAGTCGGGAATCATTGTTTGAAAGCAGGGCAATTCGATATCCTCTTTCACGAATACTACGTAGTGTAGATTCCGCGTGTTCACTCAACCGCCAATGATCTCCAGTGGCAAAAAGGTTCCAAAGTTTTTCGAAAATTGGTTCTAATTGATCCAGATTGCAGAAAGGTTGAAAAGTTTCGAAAACCACCGCCCTCCAAAATTCTTTTTCTTCTCCACGGGTTATGCTTTTGTCCTTTTGCATCTGACCCAATACCAGATAAAATCGGGAATCAATCTCTTGATCATCGACCTGCAACCCATATTCGCGAGCGGTTTGTGCATACACTGCACCGACCGATGGCCATGGCCGGATCAGGGTGCCGGCAGCATCCACGGTTAATAATTTAATGGTAGAAGCCATGAGGAATGAAACTTTGATTTTGTAAAATTTATCTTTGTAACGCAGGAATATGGGAGATGCGAGTTTTTCCAAATGGATTCGGTTTCGCCGCTTTACTAGTGTTGGCGATTTATTCTGCATGGGTGTGGCCGGAAATCGCCAATGGATTCAATCACTGGGCAGGTGGTTTTCTGAGTAAGTTTGTACTCCTTTCCCTTTTTTTTCTGCAGGGATTGAAGATGGAAAAGAAGAAGTTATTCGGGGCATTCGAAAATCCGTTGAAATTAGTAGCTGTTCAGTTAGGGGTTTTTATCTGTCCCATACTGATGGTTTTTATCGGTTATTCACTCGATTTTTTTGAAGCAGGTTGGCTAAATGCTTTTATCGTATTAGCTTTTCTCCCCACTACCATTTCAAGCTCGGTCGTCTATACTCGGTATGCACATGGGGATGCTGATTTTGCTATCGGGCAGTCAACGATCTCGAATTTGATTTCGCCATTTGTAGTACTTTTAGTTTGGGGCTGTTTAGAAGAGGAGAAACTTCGATTGACTGAAACAGGAGGGATGGAATTGGTGGCGGTTGTCTTTCCCAAAGTTTTTCTTCTCACGCTCTTGCCCTGCTTTTTAGGATGGCGTTTGTCTCTCCACCCAAGCGTGCAAAAAGTAGTCTGTTCAAACTCGGGGAGTTATTTGAAATACTTTCCGTCTGTAGGGATATCATGCCTGGTTTTCTTTTCGATGGGGCAGGTCATCTCTTCAGAAGGACGGGAGACTTGCCTTGAATGTGCCGATGAATTGTTTTTCCCATTGGTAGCTGGATGGATTATTTTGGTGCTTTTATCCCTGGTATGGAGCAGGTGCGTGGAGCGACCATTCGAAAGAAGAGTGGCTATTCTTTTTTGCTTATCCCAGAAATCATTGGCGATGGGACTTCCCATGCTTCAGATCTTATCAGACGGATCAAATGCATCTTTTTCTTACTGGTTGATTCCTCTGGTCCTATTTCACTTCATTCAACTTCTCTTGGGTATCCCGCTGATTGGTTTCCATCGAAAATTTGTTTAAATTTAACTTTACGAATTTGGCGCTTTAGGGTTGAAGGAAGCTGATTTTTCGGGGATGAAAGTCTGGTGATTTGCAAAAGTTTTAAAGAAAAGCAGAAAATGCGAAAGGCAAGCCGCTCAGCAGCTTCTATATTGGATCGCTTGTGTGCTGCCGTCAAACCGGGGATGAACACCCTTGAGATTGATGAACTTGGCGGTGATATAATGAGTGATTTCGGGGTTAAAAGTGCTTGTAAAGGATACCGCTCCGGGCATCGAATTTTTCCATCTTACACCTGCTTGTCTGTAAATGATGAAGTCGTCCATGGTATTGGTGTAAAGAATCGAGTTTTAAAAGACGGAGATATTATTTCGGTCGATATTTGCATTCGAGAGGATGGAATGATTGGAGATAATTGCAGAACGATTCCAGTAGGAAACATTTCTTCCGAAGTCGAAAGACTTCTCCGGGTTACTGAGGAGTCGATGTATGAAGGTATCAAGAAAGCTTTGCACAAAAACAGAGTGGGTGATGTATCACATGCCGTTCAGCGCCATGTGGAATCAGCCGGGTTTGCGGTGATTACAAATTTTGTTGGGCATGGGGTTGGTCATTCTTTGCACGAAGATCCACAAATTCCAAATTTTGGCAAGACAGGCACTGGTCCAAAGTTTAAAAAGGGTATGGCGATCTGTATCGAACCAATGGTCAATATGAAGAGTTCACAAATCCGTATGGCTGCAGACGGTTGGACTGCACTTGCAGTTGACGGGATGCCATCTGCCCACTTTGAGCATACTTTACTTGTGGATGAAGAAAATGCGGAAATTTTAACTTTTCCAGATGGCTTTGAAAATGCGGATGATTTCATTTCTCACCGTATGGGAATAGCGGTTTAGGTATAATCTTATGCTCAAGACCTTAGCCGACAATGTATTTTCCTTTGATGTCGAGTGGATTCCTGACCCAAAGTCAGGGGAAATTCTCCACCACACCGAACCCGCAAGCGGACCCGGACAAGAAGCTCGGGCTGCTTTTGAAGCTTTGTGGGCCGAGGCTCGGAAGGAGAGTGATCCTGCCGATTTTCAACCTTACCTGAAAACAATTCTATGTAAAATTGTTTCATTGGCCGGGATTTTGCGGGAGAGTCTCCCAGGAGGTAGGGCAAGTTTGAAACTCGTTTCTTTGCCGGTTGACCCGAATGATGCCAGTAAGTCCTCCGAAAAAGTAATTCTTACAAGTTTCATGAATGCGGTTGGGCGCAGGAAACCACAACTGGTTGGCTACAATTCAGCTCAAGCGGATGTGCCAATCATTGTTCAAAGAGCGATTATACATGGTTTACCTGGTCTGGGCTTTTCCGAAAGGCCCGGGAAGCCTTGGGAAGGAGTGGATTATTTTGATGCTCGTAATTCAGAGTACAGTATTGATCTGGCAGATGCCATGGGGCAATTTAGGGATCGTCCTTCCTTGCACCAAGCCGCTACCTTAAGCGGAATCCCGGGTAAGATTGATGTTAGTGGTGATTCCGTAGCGGAAATGTGGTTGCTAGGAAAACTGGATGAAATTGTTGCCTACAATGAGTTTGATGCCTTTACAACTCACCTTTTATGGGCAAGAGTGGCCCATTTTTCAGGTTTGTTAAATGCGGAGCAATACCAAGCTGAGCAAGATTTGATACGGCAACTTTTAGAGTCTGAAATTGCAGTTGGTAAGCAACATTTGGAGAAATATGTAACCGAATGGGATCGATTGCTGGCTATAACCAAAGCAGATTAAATCAAGAGCCTCCAAGATTTTTTGATTTGTCCGATTGAGGGAAATGTGGCGCAAGTGATGTTTGCCCAAACCACCGATTGGTTACATAAAGTTATATAAATTATGATTACACAGGAAAAAGCCGAGGACGCCTTGGGGCGACTGAATCAAACGCGAGACCAATTGCTTTCCGAAATTCGAAAAGGAATCATTGGACAAGACGAGGTCATTGAGGAATTACTGGTAACTCTTTTGGCCAGAGGGCATTGTTTACTCACAGGGATTCCTGGATTAGGTAAAACCCTGTTGGTTAAGACGGTTTCCAAATGCTTAAGCTTGGAATTTAAGAGAATTCAATTCACCCCGGACTTAATGCCGGCTGATGTGGTTGGTTCAGAAGTGGTCGACGAAGACCCGAGTAGTGGAAGAAAGAGCTTCCGCTTTGCACCTGGACCGATCTTTTCCAATGTCGTGCTTGCCGATGAAATTAATCGTACCCCACCCAAGACACAAGCGGCTCTTTTGGAGGCAATGGAAGAACGTCAGGTTACGGTTTCCGGACAGACTCGTCCCTTGGATGCTCCTTTTTTCGTTTTGGCTACTCAGAATCCTATCGAGTTGGAAGGAACTTACCCCCTGCCGGAAGCTCAACTTGACCGCTTTCTTTTAAATCCCGTGATCCGCTATTTATCCCTCGAAGATGAAATCAAAATGGTGGGGGAAACCACCGGGCTTGAACGCCCTGAACCGGAGCCCGTTTTAACTGGAGAAGATATTTTATCTTTGCAGTCATTGACTCGTCAATTACCTGCTCCTGAGACAGTGGTCTCCTACGCCGTTCGTTTGACTGCAGCTTCCAGACCTGAAGTGGACTCTTGTGATGAATGGACAAGGAAGCGAGTTCGCTGGGGTGCTGGTTCTCGAGCCGCTCAAGCTTTGATTCTGGCTGCCAAAGCAAGAGCTTTATTGGATGGTCGACCGAATGCTTCCAGTGAGGATGTTAAGGTCATGTCGAAGTCTGCATTGCGCCATCGAATTCTCCCAAGCTTTTTTGCTGAATCAGAGGGTATCGGTTCTGATGAAGTGATCGATCATTTGCTTGATTCCGTAGCCGCGTAGGTTTTGTAAGGTGCCCAAAGCTGCGGAAGATTCGCTGCTCAGTCCGACTCATTTGAATCGGATTAATGACTTGTCTCTTCTTGCCCGCGTGGTCGTGGACGGTGCAATGCCTGGAATCCATCGAAGCATAAGACAAGGTAGGGGAAACGAATTTTTTCAATATCGTGCTTATGAACCCGGAGAAGATTTAAAGGTGGTGGACTGGAAAGTGTATGCCAAGCGCGACGAATTGGTCGCCAAGACTTTCCAGGAGGACACAAATTTTACGGTATTTCTGGTGATCGATGCGAGTGCATCGATGGGATATCAAGGGGGAGATGCACCTTGTTCAAAATTAAGATACGCATGCATGTTGGGTGCATGTTTTGCCTACCTTTCCCACCGGCAGGGAGATAAGATTGGGTTTTTTGGGTATGGAGATGAAACCCAGCAGTGGATTCGTCCGGCTTCGGGGAGCGGGCATCTGAAAAGGATTCTAACTGGAATTGCTGCCTTGGAAGCAAAGGGTAGGGGTGAGCATGAAAAGGCATGGGATCAAGTGGCAAATGTCTTACCCGGACGTTCCATGGTGGTTTTCCTTTCTGACTTTTTAGATGCGGAAGACACCTTATCTAATCGAATGCGGTTTTCCTTATCATCCCATTATGAATCCTTGTGCTTGCAGATTTTAGATGCGGAAGAAATTAATCTGCCCGAACAGGATGCCCTTCGTTTTACGGAAATGGAAGGCTCGCGGGAAGTTTCAACTTCTCCGGATGCGATCCGAGAGGATTACCTGAGGGAAATGAATCGTTTTGTGGAGGGGCTCAAGGAAAAGATGAATTCGATATCTGCGGAATTTGAAACCTTTCACAGTGATCAAGATCTGGGGCATGGATTGCGTCGTTTCCTAGGAGTCCGGAACCGAGCAAAGTGAAATCCGAATCGAGAAGTTGATGATTGAATTTGCACAACCTGCTGCCCTTTGGACTGGCTTGGCAATTGGTTTGCCTATTTTGGCACATATGGCATATCAGACGGTAACTCAAAAACATGCCTTTTCTTCCCTGCGTTTTATTCGACCCTCAAGCATACCAAGAACCGGTCGCAAGTCTCCATCGGATTGGCTCCTGTTGCTACTAAGAATTTTACTTTTCTCCCTGCTAACCCTGTTGTTGGCAGATCCTTACTGGAAGGATGATGGGATCGCTTCGGAAGGTGGAAAGGGTCGGCATGCGATGATTGCGATCGATTTAAGTCCCAGTATGGAAGGTTGGAATGGTTTGAATGAAGCGAAAGAAAAAGCCAAAAAGTTGTTGGAAGTGGATGATTATGAATACGGCTTAATTGGTTTTGGAGGCAAGGATCTGGAATTATATCCTGTGGGAACCAAAAAGGAGGAATTGGAAGATGCAATCGGAAACCTTCAGCATGCATGGTTGAGAGGAAATGCCCAGGTTTTGATCGATGGAGTTGCCAAATCATTTGCCGAAGGTGTGGACGAAAAGCGATTGGTTATTATAAGTGACTTTCAAAGCGGAGATTGGCAATCAGTTTACCGGGACCTTGCACGAGACGGTATTGATTTTGAATTAATTAAGGTGGGGGCGAATGAGTCCAATGGAGGGAGAAGTAAGAATCAAGGGATTGTAGAGGCAAGAGCGGTTCCAATTGGCTCAGATAAAATTCGTATCTGGGTGGTTGTTCGCAACTGGGCGGATGAAAAAGTTACCACCGAACTGAGTATGATCGCAGGTGGATTGGAGAAAGAAAAACAAGCATTGGAGCTGAACCCACTGGGGTCGAGCCAAGCACAGTTTATCTTGCCGGCCGGAGATTTCTCAAAGGCTACGATTCGTCTGCAAGCCGGAGATCGATACCCGTTGGATGATGAAAGAAGCCTCTGGCTAAAATCTCCCCCTCCCCGAAGATTTGGATTTTGGGTCGGGAATGATAATCAAAAGGATACCTCTGAAGAGAAGGATTATCTAAGAACTGCGGTCCTCAGCTCTGGAGATAGTGGATGGAATCGTTGGGAATTGAATCAAAACTTTGCAGATGCATTAAGAATAGGAGACGAGAGCGTGAATTTGGAGTTACTATTCGGACTTGGGTTGGGTGGTTGGTTTGAGGCACAGGGACTACCCGCTTTTATGCAATCTTTTCTTGATCGTGGAGGAGTTGCCCTGGTCACTCCGAGCGAGCCTTTTTCTGCTTCTATTTCAATGATCAAGCAATCTGGTCTGTTGGATTTTAGCTTTTCTAAAGTAGTGGGTGGAGCCAGTCGGTCGGGAGAAGTTTTCAGAATCGCCGCGTTGGCAGAGGAGAGTCCTTTGAGCAAAATATTTTCCGGTAAAGCCTCCCGTGATTTATACCTAACTTCCTTTTTTCGCTTTGGTGTATTAAAGGGTGTCGAAGACCCATTGAAGATCCCAATTAAGGATCGAAATGGACGCCCTCTCGCTGTTGTCCGGGATTATGAAAGTGGAGGGAAATTGGTTTTTCTTCCTTTCCGGGTGAATCCCAGATGGACTGACCTTCCTTTGAGGAACTCTTTTCTTCCCATGCTTATGGAGCTGGTACAAAAAGGGGTAAGTTCTGGAAATTCCAAGACCTGGCCACTTTTAGAGCCTGGGGATACTTGGTCTGGGAACGAAGTTTTTATGGCTGAAAGGCCTGGGACTTATCGATTCGAGGATCAATGGATTGAGGTCGTGCCCTCGATTGCAGAATCTTCTCCTCAAACTTATGGTCTCCAAGAACTTGTGGATGCTCTCGGAGGAAGGCCCAAACTTTCTAAAAATGTGAATTCAACCGATAACCTCAAAGATAAGACTGATCGGTCGCTATGGTTGTGGTTTGCCATCGGAGTATCAATCCTCTTGATTATAGAAGTGATCTGGTCAAAACCTAGAGTAATGAAAACGAAAACGGGAGGTATGCAGGATGCCTGAATTCCTTCGTAAACTTCGTCAAGAGGTTCGTTTTTTTATCTTTTCCCGTTACCTTCTGGCCTTAGTTTGTGGGCTCTTGGCTTGGCCGGTGTTGATTTATCTGGTTGATCTATATGATCTTTTCTTTCCGATTATGGAAGAGAATGCAGGTAACTGGGTTCAGGGACTTCTTTCTATGGTTGGACTGCTAGTACTTGGTGCCCTGATCTATTTCTGGATCAGGAAGCCGAAATTGAACCGGCTGGCAAAAGATGTTGAATTTGCCAATCCCGAATTAAAGGACTCGTTAAATTGTGCGGTCGAGTTGCAAGAAAAAGCGAAGGACCAAGAGTTATCCTTCATGGAGAGAAGAGTTTTACAGGTTACCAATCATAAAATTTCCGAGATTGCATGGGGTAAAGGTACTCGACCCACTGGCAAGTTTTGGTCTTCCCTAGCTTTTGGTTTGATATGCGGTGGGATTTTTACGGTCTGGAGTTTTGAGTCCAGTCCGATTCGTAAAGCCATCGATGCGGTTTCTGAAGAACCTGGTTTGTCTGTTTTTACATCCAAGTCTGGAGACACCATGAAGGAAATATTTCAAGCCACGGATGAATTCAGTAGGGGATCGGATATTTCTATTTTTGCAGATGTCACCCGCGGTCACCGTGGCGAGAAAAAAGCATCCATCGAATTCCTTGAAAAGGAAAAAGAGATTACCAGGCTTGACATGCTTTCCACTCCCACCTTAGGTCGTTTTGAATTTGTGGTTCCCTCCCTGGTCAAGCCCTTCCAGTATCGAGTTTTTACCCCCAGTATTGTCAGTGATTGGTACACCCTTAAACCATATGACCCTCCAGCGGTTAAAAAGATTGAATGGAGTATTTTTCCCCCTGCTTACATCAAGCAGGAAAATTTCATTCATTCTGACTTTGGGTATGTCCGAGCACCTGAGGGTAGCCGGATTGAGCTCAGTTTGGAGGTATTGGATTTGCCCCAAAGAGTCGGGGCAACCTTGGCCGCTAGTGATGGGAATCATAGTTTGGAAATGGGCAAAGACGGAAAATTCCAATTTGTTTTTACTTTAGGTGAAGACTGGAAGGGACGGTTGCGATTGGAAGACTTGGACGAACCCGGAAGGGCACCGACCGTATATGATGCGATTTCTTTTTCTCCCATCCCTGACGAACCTCCAGTTGTTGAAATTACCGAGCCTGCGGAAGATTTACAACTGCCAGCAGACGCTCAATTTTTGGTCGAAGTTTATGCTTCCGATGATCATGGAATCGCGGATGTTCGAATCAATATTTCTCATGCAGGTGAGAAGACTGAAAAGACAATCTTTATTAACCCGGTAGAGCAAGAAAAGACTCTATCTTATATTTTTGACTTAAATGACCATGCCTTGGCCGTGGGAGATGTTCTTACATACATGGCATTAGCATTGGATAACAAGGAACCCGAAGGGCAACTAGCTCGTTCCGAGATTTACTTTATCGAAGTCTTGCCTCCCGAGGGGAATGCAACCGAGGAGATGGATGGGGAAGGGGAAACTGCGGAAACCAAAGAGATTCCTATTCGGGATTTCATTAACAAATCCAAAAAGATTATTCGGTCCACCTATGATGCCATGCTTGAAGATGATGAAGTCCAGTTTGAGAAACTAAGCTTATCCATTGCCACGCATGCTTTAAGTTTAAAGCACGAGATGACTAAAGTTTTTGACGAGAATGAAGGTATGTTTCCCGTCGTCGATGGTATTGATTTGGGTGAACTCCTAAACGAAGCCACTTACCATATCGAACAATCCGAGATTTATGCCGGAGATTTACTTTTAGAGGAATCCCTGGAACCTTCGGAGAAAACACTCCGTAAATTAGTTCAGCTTTATGCATTGCTCCAAAAGATGAATAAGAAAAAGATGAAGGGAAAAGGAAAAAAACCATCTGAGTCCGACGGAGAAAGTGAAAAGCCAAGCGAAGAAAAATCAGAGGAGCCTGAGGACTTAGCTGAGCAACTCAACCGTATGGCCGAAGACTTGAAGAAATTGGAAGACTTGGAGGCCCGTCAGCAAGAATTGAATAAAGATATTGGGAGAGCAGCAGCGCAAGGAACCAAGGGGAAACCGAATCAAAACTCTGCCCAAGAGCAGGAAGATATCAGGCGAGATCTAAACAGTTTAGAAGATGATTGGTATAAAAAGTCCGGAAAACTTGGGGAGGTTGCAAAACTCAAGCAAGCAGGAGATGAAATGAAAGAAGCAGCTGGTGATCTACGTCGGGATGAGCCTAGGGAAGCACAGCCTCATGGTGAAATTGCCGAGGAGGTTCTGGGTAGTGCGATTTCGGAATTGGAGTCTAAAATGGCCGCACTTGCTGGAAAAATGGTTGATCAATTAAGTGAGGGGGCTTCGGGATTATCGGAAAATCAAAGAGAGCTGCAAGGGGAAACCCAAGGTGCAAGTCCGGGTAAAGGAGGTGCTCTAAAAGAAGAACAAGATGAGCTAAATTCTGCGGCCCAAGATCTTCTTGAAGAAATCGACGAAATGGCTCGTTCCCTTGGCAAGTTTAATGAAAATGCGATGGAAGACCTGCTTAAAAGTACCCGCGAATCTAGGAGCGAAGGGTTAGAGCGTGCGGGCAAGCGTGCCTCCAATTCTTTACTCTATGAGAATTTTCCTTCCGCAGAAAAAGAAGAGGGCAAAGTTGCAGAAAATTTGGAAAAGCTTCAGGATGATTTGGAAGGCGTGGCTAATAAACTCCGAAATTTGGGTAATGATGCCCTCCGTGAGTTAGTAGAGAAATTGATGAAAACTCAGGACGAGTTGCCCGGTATGGGTGCCGAAGAAATGAAGGATTCGGCCGAAGAAATTGCAAATGCCTTGGGTTCCTTATCCCACTCCAAAAAAGATGAAAGGCTACAAAATATAACTCAGTTCTTCGAACAGGTTGCGATCAGTGAGGACCCGACCTCTTCCAAATCAATGGCATCGGCTGCGATCGCGGAAGCACTTCAGTTGGCTGAACAATTCTTCTGGAAAGAAGCCAAGGATAATTTACTTCGTCGCAATCAAGCGACTTCTTCTGCTCCTAGTCGCTATAAAAAACAAGTGGAGGAATACTTTCGTCGTATTGCCGAAGGAGAATAAGCATGGGTTTCGATTGGCCTCTTTCACCTATATGGTTGGTTTCATTATTTGTTTTACTCACCATTGCCTTATGGATTCATAGCAGGGCGCTCTTAAAATCTACTCTTTCTGGATTGGCTTGGAAGTTGATTGTGCTTCGATCCCTAGCGGCCATTTTATTTCTTATTTTAATATCCCGTCCCTTCATCACCACTGAGGAGCCGGATCCTTCCAGGATGAAACTTCTTATCTTATCTGATCTCTCAGGAAGTATGGATGCAAGAGATGATCGGAATAGTCCCCGGAGGATTTCCAAGATTCAGCCTTTTTTAAGTGTTCAGAAGCAAGAAAGCTGGATTAATAAAATGCGAGAGAAATACGGTAAAGTGGATAGCATGGGTTTTTCTGATGATTTGAAGCGTTTAAATTCCAATTCATGGAGCGAAACAAAGCTTGGCAAAAAGACTGCCTTAGGAGATGCCCTGCATGCCAGTTTGTCTCTGGGACAGGAAGAAAGAAAAACCGGAGCAGCGGTAGTATTTTCAGATGGTTTAAACAATCAGGGTCGTTCCGTACTCGAGGTTGCAAAAGAATATCGAGCTAAAGCTGTCCCGATTAATGTGGTTGGAGTAGGGAAAGAAATGCTTCGTGGAGATTTGCGGGTTTCATTCACTGACCGGAAGCCAGTTGCGGTTGCGAAGGAAGAACTTTTGATGAGTGCAGAAGTCGAAAATTTATTCGATCGCAGCTTATCAACCGAGTTGATTTTTTTTATGGGTGATCAAATTTTAGAGACCCTTCCACTCGACTTGAAAAAAGGGGAAAAAAGAAAAATTATGCTTTCCCCGCAAATACCAAAATTTGCAGGTCCTAAGCGGTATCGTCTTTCGCTAGAAACTCCTGAAGGGGATTCTGACCCTTCCAACGATTCAGATTCCTTGTTGGTCTTGGTTAAGCCACCGGAACAATTTACTGTGCTGTATTTATCAAACCAAGTCAGACCATTATATTCCTTCATCAAGAGAATTCTTGGAAATGAGGAGAGGTTTGATCTGAATTCACTTATTCGTTTGGGAGAGAATGTTTTTCATGCCTTTGGTGAAAAAGTGAGGCCAAATTATCCAACGGATCCAAATTTTTGGATGGATTTTGATGCTATCCTTTTAGATCTCGATGCATTATCCGAGATGAATGCTACCGTGGTCAGCTCCTTGAAGGATTTCGTGCAGAAACGTGGAGGCGGTCTTTTAACCTTTGGTCCTTTGGGCGATGGGCGCGAAAAGTTGGGGGGGTTATTACCTGCCAAGGAAGTAGAACGGATTTTGGCAAAGGATAATCTTTCTTTGAAAGTGTATGAGGAACCTTTGTTTACCCCCAAGGATAAGGTGCAGGAAATGAGGCCATTTATACCGGACCGTTTACCGGGATATTTTGTAAGTGAACAAAACAAAGGAGCTCGAGGAGTTGTGGTATCCAGAGCCAATGGAAAACCTGTTTTAACAGTCCAAGCTTATGGTGCTGGAAAAGTGGCTTACTGGGGAGTTCCTGACGATTGGCGTCGTGCCATTTCGGATGAGAAAGGAGCCGAGGACTTTAGGAAGTTTTGGCAATCGTTAACCCAGTGGTTGGGGGAGGGGGGCGAAGAACGTTTGAAGATCGATGAAAGCGAGGATGTTCTTCCCCGTGGAATGGATGCAGTCTTAAAAGTGGAGGCATTAAGTGCGGACTTCGAACCCGCTATGGACGCAATGGTTCGTGCTGATATAGAGGGGCCTGAAGGGTTTGCAAAAACCATACAATTATATCCACAAGGAGCCGTAGCTGGTCAGTATAGCGGTTCGTTTCGGCCCAATTTACCCGGGGCTTACGAAGTTAAATACAGCTTGGATTTCCCGGATGGAGAAGAATTGAAAACGGAAACCTATGTCCGGGTGTCCGAGACAGGAGAAGAATCAAAAGATTTATCCTACGCGGAACGCGAACTTAAGATGCTTGCTAAGTTGACTGGAGGGCAATTTATTCCAATCGCTGAAATGAATGAAGCATGGGAGCCTACTTTTGCTAAATCCGTACCAACCCTTCAGCAGAGAGCAAGCTTGGCAGAGGTTTGGCCAATTTTTATTTTGATTTTTTTGGCAGCGGGTTTTGAATGGGTTATCAGGAGGCAGGCTGGACTAAAGTGAGTTACAAAGTTAATATTTTTACTTTCTTTCTCTTGACCTGTTTGCTTGGGATTTTTGGCAAAGCTTTAGGGAATCAGCCACCAAACGGAATTCCCTTGGCAGTGGAAGCTGGTCTCAAAGACCAGAACGATAGTGGTCCCCTCCCTCCCGTTCGAACTTCACAATCTCAAACCATCCAAAAAGCCGGAGAAGATTTGAGGCAGGGGGAGGAGGGTGTCCGAATTGGTGCGGCAAAATTGCTGGGTAAATATCCCGGGACGACCTCATCCATCTTGCTTGTTGGTGCCTTGGATGATTCAAGTGCTTTGGTTCGAAGAGCATCTATTGTATCTCTCGCGGAACATTCAAGTGATGGGTATCCATTGTTCGACCGATCTTTACTAGAAAAAGTTTTTTCTAAGATTGCGGATAAAGATGTTGAAGTACGGCGCGAAGTTTCGGCAATGATTCCTCGCCTCGTAGGTGGATTGATGCGGGCGAAGATGGAAATGATTGAAATCAATGGTCGCAAGGTCTATCAGAGCTTGCCCGCCAGTTTGAGACCGGACCTTTATACTATAGCCCTTGAGGCGTTGCTGGATGAAGACGCGATCGTCCGACAGAATCTCCTTAAATACTACCAGTATCTAAGAATTTCAATGCCAGTTTCAACCTTTGAGAAATTACTTAACGATTCAGATCAAGGCGTGCTATTAACAGCCTTAAGCAGGGTTTCTAGTAACGCCAGAGATTCACGAATTATAGGACGGATTGAAGAGCTTGCCCTTCATCCCAGTCGTGGAATTCGGTTGAAAGTCGTGGATGTTGCCAGAGATTGTAATCGTTATGATTCTAGATACCGAGGCGTTTTGAGAACTATGACTGGAGATTCTGATTTGGAAGTGTCTTCCATGGCTGCAGTTGAATTAGCCCGTTTAGGAGAGCGCTTACCCTCTCCCGTCTTGGAAAAAATTAAATCTTACTTGCTCAATGCAAGAGGAATGACTGCCCAAGTAACTACCATCCTTTATGCCATATCTGCGATGGGTCAGGACGGGGTTGATATTTACCGGGTTTTAACCGATCATAGTAGTTCGAGAATGAGAACCGTTGCATGGCAGCGTTTGATGGGCTTGACCTCCGGTTGGAAGGACCCAAGCCTTTGGCTTGCTGCGATGAAAGATAAAGATAAGGGTGTGCGAGAGGCGGTATTAAATAATCTTCGTGGTCGAGTCGGGGTTTTAAGCTTGGAGCAAATGAGGGCTTTGGTTACCAGTTCTTATTCGAATGTGCGAATTTTTGCTGGCCAGTGCTTGATGACCGCATCTGCTGAATCTGTTCATGAATTTGGCTTTGAATTATTAATTGATGAGAACGAGGTCGTTCGTTCCACCACCATTCGAGCAATGGGTGTTCGCAAATCACCTGGTTGGTTGAAAGTGATGGCTCAGTCTCTACTGGATGACAACTATGCGGTGCAAAGAGCGGCTATGGAATCGCTCATCACTGACCGAAAGGATGGAATTCCAGTCTTACGCGAACATGTCGCCAAGTATCCGGCCAACCAAATTAATTCTTTGGTAAGGGCAGAACTACAAAAAATGGGATTTCAACCATGAATACAGTGAGAACTTTTATTTTATTTCTGTTTACGATTTCGTGCTTTGGTAACCTCTCTGCTCAAGAGGCACGGGAGCTTGAGGGTGGTGGGGTTAGGGTTCTACAACTCATGAGGGTTGAGAACGGAACCAGAAGGTACGCGGATGCACTGCCTAGTTTGTTGAAAATGTTAAACGAGCAAACCTCGGGTCGCTTTGATGTTGATCCACTTTACATCTCAGAGCTTACAGATGAACGACTTTTTGAGAATCCGATTCTCTACATTAATTGTGATGATCAACCGAACCTGGAATTTCCACAGGAGGAGAAAGACGCTTTGAGGCGCTACATGGAACAGGGCGGGTTTGTGTACTTGGATGCCGGAATCAAGGCTTCTTTTCTGGGAAGAGATTTGGGGCACAGTTATGCCGCATGGGAAGAAAGGCCCGAGGTTCGGGAATTATTTTCTCAGGTTTATCCAGAAAAATCTTTTTTACCACTACCCCGAAACCATGAAATTTTTCGGACTTTTTTCAAAGGTTTACCCAAGAATGAAGATTTGAAAATCAAGCAAGACCAGAAGAGGCTTCCTGAGACTGTCTTAACCTTTGTCGAGCAAGAGAAATGGCCCCAAGGAACTTATTCTTTTGTTGGACTTAAGGTAAAAGGACGATTGGCCTGTGTGGCCTCTCCTATTTGTGCAATGGGTTGGGGGAAGGATGAATTCGGGGCTTGGATTCCTCCCATTTCTTTCCGGATTCGTGAGTCCGCTGAAAATTTTGACCAGGAGCTCAAACTCGCCTCCTTTGTGGGGAATACTTACGAGGTAACTCGAGAGGATGGTTTAAAAGATGTTATTTATTCGGTGGAGGGGCAGAGGCCTCTTTGGGTCCAAGAGCCCAATGGAAGGTGGAGGATTTTTAAGTATTATACGGGTGAAGAAATAAGTAATTATGCCCATGCTTTTTATGCCCGCTTGGGCATGAATGTTTTTCTTTATGCTTTCCTCAATTGAGTGGATTGGTTTTGCTATGAGCCGATTGTGAACGATTTTAAATTCCCAGATCCACCTGAGCCCAAGGACTTGCCGTGGTACCGTCGACTCCCTCCCATGTACTACTGGTGGGGCGGTACCGTGCTCTTTTTAGGTGTCGCTATCATTTGGTTGCCTTCCCAATGTGTGCTCAATGATTTAGAAGTTCCTGAACGGGGAAATCCTGAAGAAAATGCATACAATAACTTAAACCAAGAAAAAGATCTGGAATTTCGTGAAGATGGACTTTGGTATGAAATTAAGTCTGAATCTCCATTTACCGGATTTGCTGATGCCTATCATCCAAACGGTCAAATCCGTTCCAGAACCAAGGTGAAGGATGGATTGGCTTATGGTTTGATTCAGGAGTGGGATGAAAATGGCACCTTGCTTGGAACTCTGTTTAAAGACGAGTTCCAAAGATGAAGAACTGGTTTTTCCATAGTCTGGCTCTGTTCTTTTGGATTACTTCAACATGGGGAGAGGTTTTACCCAAAAAGGAGATCGCTTTGATTCTTTCAGAATATACTTCATTGGAGCAAAAAATAAGTCAGCACATTAAATTAAAGCCTAACTCATTAGAGTTATTCTCACGTCGCGGGGATGCCAGAATGTTCTTAGGAGATTTTGGTGGAGCACGGAAGGATTATGAAAAAATGATTCAATTAGACCCCTTGCTGGAAGTGTCGCATTGGCGTTTGGGCATCACATATTTTTATCTTGGCCTTTTTAAAAAAGCGGCCCATCAATTTGAGATATATCATCAGCACGATGCAGTGGACCGCGAAAATGGAATCTGGAGATTCATGTCACAAGCTCAGGAAAGTGGTGTACTTGAAGCTCGCCAGAATTTAATAGAATATAAACAAAGTGACCGACCCCCATACCCTTGGCTCTACGATCTCTTTAAGGGTGAAATGCAACCCGCAGTATTATTTGCCCGAATTCACGAAGCGAAATACCCGAAGGGTTATCACTCGAGGGTTCTCTTTCATGCCTATCTATATGTTGGTATTTACATGGAGATGGTCGAAGGAAAGATAAGCGAAGCGGAGAAGTATTTAGCACAAGCAGTAAGCAATGATTACGGAAGGACAACCGGTACTTACATGTGGCAAGTTGCCCGAATTCACTATCAACAAATCCAGAAGCATGCTCGAATTCATTTACCCCGATAAGCGGTAAGCGTCTTCTTAAAGAGAAAAAGGTGGCGTTTTACCTAGGATAAGTTTTCATGCGGGTGTGCATCACCGATGCAGCAAGTAAGACTGGAGCAAACAGGTTGAGAACTGGAATCATCCATAGACAGGTAGCAAGTGCTCCATTTTGAAAGTAGGATTCTTTTTTATTCTCTTTGTCCGGTGGAATTCTGTAAGCCAACAGCTGCCCATACTCTTTTCCAAGAAGGTAGCCGTTTATACAAACCTGCATTGCAATTCCAATCGGGGGGATGAACCACCCAATCAGGTAAAAAGGAAAAGCGACCATGTTAATCAACAAGCTGAAGCAAATAAAACGTGTAGAGAAAAGAATACTTTCACGAATGGAAGGAGCGGGAAGCAGTTCAAGATTTGGATAGTGGCGAGTCTTGATTGCATCAAAGATATCATCGATGAAAATTCCCAGAAATGCAGCATGAATTCCAGCAAAAGCAAAATATCCAAGTACAATGATAAAGCCGGTTCCGATGAACAACAAAACCATTTGTACAACACCCTCGGTTTCGCCAAACCAATTGGTTAAGGTTTTAGAAAAAGAATCAAGCACCCAATCGATGGTAGTTGCACCCAAAATTAAAAATGCCAGGATGCTGAAGGTGGTCAAAAGGGTAGCATAAATCATCGGCCTTATGATTTTTATGTCCTTGATTTGGGAAAAAGAAAGCAGGAAAGATTGAATCATTATATGGGTGCTAAAAGGGGGGTAAGATCGAAGGATGCGAATTTTTTTATCCAAAAGCAAATTTTTCCGATGGACAAATTGTAAACCACAACCATAAATAAGGGTGTGGATAGGATAAAAGGGATCAATGGCTGATCACAATTATACGGCGGACAGCATCAAGTCGCTCGACTGGAAAGAGCACATCAGGCTTCGTCCAGGTATGTATATTGGCAAGCTTGGTGACGGCTCTTCAGACGACGATGGTATTTATGTCTTGCTGAAGGAGGTCCTAGATAACTGCATTGACGAATTCGTCATGGGCTTCGGTAAACAAATTGAAGTCGATTGTGATGGCTATATCGTCACCGTTCGAGATCATGGTAGAGGAATCCCTTTGGAGAAATTATTGGACTGTTCCTCAAAAATTAATACCGGAGCAAAATACGACTCTGAGGCTTTTAAAAAATCAGTGGGGTTAAATGGAGTCGGAATCAAAGCAGTGAATGCGCTTTCGAAAACATTTAATATCCAGTCATTCCGTGAAGGTGATACCCGTAGGATTGAATACTCGTATGGTGAACCACAGGAAATCGATAAGAAAAATAAGAAGACGCAAGAGGAAAACGGAACTTTTATTTCATTCGTTCCGGATGGTTCGATGTTTAAGAAATATCGCTACCGTAATGAGTATGTGGAGCGAATGCTTCGATATTATACCTACTTGAACAAAGGCCTTGTACTCCAATATAATGGTAAGAAGTTTCGCTCCAAAGATGGTCTTAAGGATCTTTTAGAGGAAAACTTATCCGAAGATCCCCTTTATCCAATTATTCACATCGAAGGTCATGATATCGAAGTTGCTTTTACGCATATTGAGCAATACGGGGAGGATTATTTTTCTTTTGTGAACGGTCAGCATACCACCCAGGGGGGGACTCACCAGGCTGCCTTCAGGGAAGGCTTGGTGAAAACCATTCGTGATTTTTCGAAAAAGAATTTTGATGCGCCTGACATTCGTGGCGGTTTGGTTGCTGCGATTAGCTTGAAGGTACAAGAGCCTGTTTTTGAATCCCAGACAAAAACGAAACTTGGTTCTTTGACCGTTGCACCGGAAGGTGAATCCATTCGCTTGTTTGTAGGTAATTTCCTCAAGGAAAAACTGGATAATTTTTTACACAAAAATCCGCAGACTGCCGATGCATTACTAGAAAAAATTCAACGAAGTGAACGAGAACGAAAAGAACTTAAGGGAATCCAGAAAATTGCAAGAGAACGGGCAAAAAAGAGTAAAGTCCACAACCGTAAACTCCGGGATTGTAGGGTTCATCTGAATACCAAAGATAAAAATCGCTTCAAAAGTACCTTATTTATAACGGAAGGTGACTCAGCTAGCGGATCGATTACCAAGGCTCGAGATGTTCAGTTTCAAGGAGTCTTTAGTCTTAAAGGAAAGCCTTTGAATTCATTTGGTTTAACTCGTAAAGTGGTCTACGAAAATGAGGAATTTAACTTAGTACAGGCAGCCCTAGGCATCGAAGAAGATTTAGAGGACTTGCGATACAATCAAGTTGTGATTGCAACCGATGCAGATGTAGACGGTATGCATATCAGGCTTCTTTTAATCACTTTTTTCCTTCAATTCTTTCCCGAATTAATTAGACAAGGTCATTTATTTGTTCTCCAAACTCCCTTATTTCGCGTGCGTAACAAGAAGACTACCCTTTATTGTTACGACGATGCAGAGCGCGAAGCTGCGATTAAAACTGTTGGCAGAAACCCGGAAATTACACGATTTAAAGGTTTGGGTGAGATTTCTCCTGAGGAATTTAAACATTTTATTGCGGATGACATTCGTCTCGATCCTGTAAAAATTGATGTGCAGGAATCAATCAAGGAGATGCTCAAATTCTTTATGGGAAAAAATACTCCGGAACGACAAGAATACATCATTCGTAATTTACGGTTTGAGCACGATATTGTTGAGGAGGAAGCGAAAGAAGCAAGAAAAGAAGACATCGCGGTAAACGCTGATACCGAAGATAGCGAGGCAGCCTAAATTTTTAAGAATGGCAGAGGATAAGGGAAAAGAGGTCGAAGAGGATCAGGATTCAGAAGAGGAATCTAGAAAAACGGATGAAGTTCAAGAAGTCCGTCGTTTTGATCCTGAGGCTACGGCACAAGATACTAATACTGATAGGGATGATGGGGATGATGCCATCTATGTTGATGATATGTACGGTGACTGGTTCCTGGATTATGCCTCTTATGTTATTTTAGAACGGGCAGTACCTCATGCAGACGACGGTTTGAAACCGGTACAGCGCCGGATCTTGCACTCGATGAAGGAGTTGGAAGATGGAAGATATAATAAAGTAGCTAATGTCATTGGAAATACCATGAAGTATCATCCACACGGAGATGCTTCTATTGGTGATGCAATAATACAACTGGGTCAGAAAGATTTGCTTATCGATACACAGGGTAATTGGGGTAACCTACTGACGGGTGATTCCGCGGCTGCTCCAAGGTATATTGAAGCTAGGTTAACCCCATTTGCATTGGAGGTTATTTTCAGCCCAAAGGTTACTACTTGGGCTTCTTCATATGATGGAAGAAATAAGGAGCCCATTACTTTTCCGGTTAAATTTCCACTTCTATTGGCTCAGGGAGCCGAGGGAATAGCGGTAGGTTTATCAACTAAGATTCTCCCGCATAATTTCAATGAGATTTTAGATGCCATGATTGATGCCTTACGGAAAAACCCCGTTAACTTGCTACCTGATTTCCCGCAGGGGGGGATTGCTGATTGTAGCGATTACAACGGAGGAGCTCGAGGTAGCCGAGTCCGGGTTCGTGCGAGGATGGAAAAGGTTAAGAAGCACTTGCTAAAAATCATTGAGATTCCATTTGGCACCACGACTACGAGCCTAATTGATTCTATTCTGGGAGCCAACGACAAGGGGAAAATAAAAATTTCTAAAATTGAGGATAATACCTCAGAAAAAGTAGAAATTATGGTGCATTTGCCTTCTACGGTTTCAGCTGAAGATGCTCTGCCCGCTCTCTATGCCTTTACGGATTGTGAAATCAGCCTAGCCCCTAATGCCTGTGTAATTCAACATAACCACCCTCAGTTCTTAGCAGTAAACGACCTAATCAAGTCATCTGCTGAACTTACCCGTGAGTTGCTTAGTCAAGAACTGGAAATAAAGCTTCATGAGCTGCAGGAAAAATGGCATTTTTCTTCTTTGGAAAAAATCTTTATTGAAAAAAGAATTTATCGAGACATTGAAAAGGAAGAGACTTGGGAAGGGGTCCTTACTGCAGTCGATAAGGGATTAAAGCCCTATGTTAAACTTTTTCATCGAGTAATTACTCAGGATGATATTCTTCGTTTGCTTGAAATTAAAATAAAAAGAATTTCTAAATTTGACTCTTTCCGTGCGGATGAGTTGATCCAAGGCTTTGAAGAACAAATTGAAGAAGTTAAAGGGCATTTAGCACAGATTACTCGTTACACCATTCGCTATTTAAAAGAGCTAAAGAAAAACTATGGAAAGGATCGTGAACGTAAGACGGAACTATCCATGGATGATGATGGAAATCTTATTCCCTTTGACCGAATTGTGGCTTCCAAGGTTGTGGTCGCCAATGAAACGCTATACCTAAATCGAAAGGATGGATTTGCCGGTTACTCTTTGAAGAAAGACGATGCAATTGAAAAATGTTCTGATTTGGATGATGTCCTTGTGATCGGTAAAAATGGGGTGATGAAGGTGATGAAGATAGCCGATAAGATGTTTGTAGGTAAGAATCCATTAAAAGTTTCTATTTTCCGAAGGGACGATCAAAAAGTATACAATATGGTCTACAGAGACGGAAAAAGTGGTAGGCTTTATGCCAAGAAGTTCAAAATTGGAGGGGTTACGCGGGATAAAGAATATCCCCTTTTTAAGACCCATTCGAGATCAAGAATTTTCTTTTTTGCGATGCATGATTCTGAAAAGAAAAATAGTCGAGTTTTAGTTCATCTCGATCCCGAGCTTAAACGAATAAAAGAGATGGTTATTGAATTTGATTTTGCATGGCTTGAGCTTCAAGGAAGGTCCGTCAAGGGAAATACCCTTACTGCACATAAAGTTGACCGTGTGGTAAACGCTCCAAAATCCGAAGAAGATTTGGTGAATTCGATCTCGAATAAGCCAATCCCAGAAAAGAACCGAACCACAGAAGCCTCGAAACCGAAAGGTCCAGCAGAGAAAAAGGAGGATGATGTAAAACGAACCGGAATCCCCTCTGACGTAAACAAACAAAATCAAGCTGGTACTAATTCTAAGCCTTCCGCAAAAGAACAATCGACCTTTGACTTCCAAGATAATTGATACTCAATTCATCATCTAGTTCCCAAATGCCTTGTTGATTAATGGTAATGGCATCCGAACTGACCAAGGAAGAAATTAACCGAAAACTTCTTCATGTTTTGGCAGTCATTCTGCCCCTCAGTATTTTTTATGGACCGGATTTAACCGGACAACCTAAGGTTTTCGTTTCTTGGATATTCGCAGTATTGTTTTTATTGTTTTTATCCATTGATTGGATGAGACTAAAATCGGTCTCTTTTCATAGCTTGTTTTCTCGCTATTTTGGTGGAATGATGAGGGAAGTAGAAAGCAGGCAACTTACGGGAGCTACTTATGTAGTCGGAGGTTCTTCTATTTGTAGCGTGATTGCCCTTCACAGTCATAAAAGCGAAGCGGCAGTTTTTCTTGGGTTAACCTTGTTTATCTTGGGCGATGCAGTTGCTGCTTTGGTTGGAAAGTCATTTGGGAGAATACGAATTGGACAGAAAACCCTAGAGGGGAGTCTTGGTTGCTTTTTCTTTTGTGTTCTTTTGGCATGGATCGTATTTCCTCAACTGCCACAATTTTTGGTGGCATGGGGAGGGTCATTTTCCATGTTCCAAATTCTCATGGTGTGTGCAGCTGTGTCTTTACTTGAATTATTTCCGATTCGCTTTGGAAAAGTTGTACTCAATGACAACCTTTACGTTCCAGCAGTCGTCAGTCTTGCCGCTTTAATTATACCTTGAAAAAAATTAAGTGTCTTGATTTTGCAAACGTTTTTTGAAAGAGCCTAAGTCGTACCTTTTGAGAGTTTTGCAGTCTACGATTTCCAGTTTATTATCTTCCACCCAAAAGATTGCTCGTTGTTCAAATTTATTTCCCATCTGAATCGCCTGTTTAAGGTTGCACTTAACCACAAAACTTAGTTCTTGATGGCTATGATCCTCTGAAGAACCGATGATTTCCCGATGAATGAAGTCAGACAGGAATAAATCTTTTCTAAGTTTTTCATTTCTCTCATTATTTTCTAATTCGTCTAGGCACATGTCCATGGGATTATGGGCGGTTACAATAGCAAATGGCATGATGACATTTGAAATATTTTCGACTCTTTGGAAGACAACACCAAAGTAATTCTGATTCATTGCTGAAGTTTACATCTATATCGTCTTTTGTTTCGAATAAAAAAACTTTCGATTTAGACTTTAATTGAAGATTTTTGATTGGGTTGTTTGTTCTTTAATAAAACCATGAATACTGGGGGCCAATTTCAGAAAAAACTTCGAAGTCAATCAGCTGAAATGCAAAAACTTAAAGGGGGAAAGAGAACCGAACTCCAGTTCCTCTTCCTGATTCTCTTATACTTTCTTAATAAGCAGGATGGAACCGAAAAGGGAAGGGGGTAACCGATGCTGTCTTGCATAAAATAGCTTTTTTATTTGGGAAGTAAAATTCCGAAAAGTTTGCTGATTTTTTGGACGAAATTTTTCTGACCATCCAATGTACAATTTTTTTTCCAATTATATAAGTAATGATCAAATCCTTGGGTCGCATAATTTTTCCTTTTATTAAGGTGTAAACATGCAGACCATGAAAAAGAATCATTCGTAAAATAAGATAGAAGAACCGATGACATTTTACCATTCATGGACCGGTCCATGGGATTTTGAACGAGATCATCTTTATTTTGACGGAACCAATCATGGAATTTATTTAAGCCGGAAAATGAATTTTCATTCATTCGATTCGTTGCGTATTTATTGAATTCATCTGCGTAATTTTTTAAATTTGGGAAAGGTGGAAAATCTTTCCACTGCTTGGACATGGACTGAAGTGCAAAAAGAGAAGCAACTTCACATATCGTTTCTTCAAACCATAGGTGCTTTCGGTTGTCCTTATGGAAACCACAAATAATATGCCCAATTTCATGTGCGAATTGGAAAACATACTGGCACCAGTATCTTCCATGAGTATCTAGGTACACGATGTATTCTCCCTTCTGTCCTCTTTCATAAAGTACCATGGGTCCAGCGTTAGATTGTTTAACTAGAATCGAGTCCCAGTTTCTTTTTTGGGTGGAAGGAAATAACTGCTTCGCAGTTAAGTCCAGTACTTTTTTGACTTCAGGAATAGTTACTTGTCCCCAACTCCCTCTGGCAACTTCAATGTTTGGAATGTAGGAAACGAAATTTTCGCTAGAATGAATTTTAGTACTAAGAGAAAATCCAAAAGAGAGGAATAAAATTCGAAGTAAAACCATAGAAGGGATAACTGTAAAAAGAAGAGTTTTCAGTTTATAGTAGCAACAGCAACTTGGTATAAGTACCTAGTGCTTTTATTGTAAAAGCGTATTATGGTCTGACTATAAATATTTATAAATGTGGGGAAACTAATAGTTTAAACCCATTCCATGGTAATCGTATTGATTATGATGGTAATTAAAGAAGATGGGGGCACCATCCATGCTTTTTATAAAATACAACCAGTTCCCAGTTTCATGAGAGAATAAGAAAGGCCATGTACTTTCTTGAGTCCATAGCCAGCCATGGGTTTCAATCCAAATCCAGTGCCCTTCAAAGTGATCGGAGGATGTGAAAATCCAGCCAAGTTGATCATGATACATCCAGTCATTTTCCATCAATAGATAGGATCCAAACCAGTGTGAATACCTCCATCCTCCTTCTTGCATCGGAGCCATTTCCCAAGGGTTGTGAAAGAAGTCAACATCGGGAACCGTTAACTTTTTGATATTCCCCAGCATTTCTCCAGCTTCATTCATGGCATAAGAACGGTAGTAATAAGTTTTTCCTGGCTCCAGATAATTAAGATCAACTTCAAAGCGTTCATTTGCTGCAAAAGAGTCAATGGATGGCACCCGGTCCGGCCGATCAAAGCGATAGCTCTTGCTGATCAAAAACCCTTTTTCAAATATATTTCCGTTTCCATTGTCTAAAATTTCTGCATGTAAAGAAATTCCATGATAATTCATATCTTGGGGAGAATCTAATGTTCGTACAATGGGGAGGAGAATCTCTTCCTCAAAGATTATACCAGGGTCGGTAAACTCATCATGTATGAAGTCAATAGGTTGGAGTCTTTCTCGAATGAAGAAGTCATCGAGAGCCCAAGGGTGGGGGAACATGGCTTGAGAAATGGGAAAGTCAAAAATGAAACCGTTTGGATCCATCACCCGATTCCATTCTCCGCCAATTTCATCGACTTCAAAAAGAATTCTGAATTCAGTATTTGTCGTATAATCCAAAATGTCTTTGAAGGCATAGGTACCAGCAAAATGTGCTGCTCCATCGGTCAGTTGCGATGCTTGTTCAGCAGTAAGAGCGAAGATAGGAATGAGCATCGAGTCGTTGTCATAGCTAGGTTCGGCTGGTCCAACAGTACCGGGAACATAA
>DEYT01000020.1:27407-27676 GCA_002364975.1 Opitutia bacterium UBA3151
CTAAAGAACTGATCGACTGCAATCGGTGCCAGGCCGTCGGAGAGCACAGCTTGATTGGTGCCCATAAACCATGCTGAACTGCCGTGCTCGTCATCCGGAGTGCCGGGAACCAGGTCCGGGCCGGGGCCAATATCGACAACCTTTACAATCATCCACATCGGACCTTCCTGGAAAAGAGCGACCCGCATCGGGAAGGATCCGAACCCGTAGGGCTCAAAATGATTGGGATCCCGGATCAGATCAAGGCTGGCCTGGTTATAGATTTCATA
>DEYT01000013.1:0-5705 GCA_002364975.1 Opitutia bacterium UBA3151
GATTGTCCAGGTCATGCTGATTACGTCAAAAACATGATTACAGGTGCAGCCCAAATGGACGGAGCTATTTTAGTGGTAGACGCCACAACGGGACCTATGCCTCAAACAAGAGAGCATATCTTGCTTGCTCGTCAAGTAGATGTTCCTAATCTCGTTGTTTTTCTGAATAAATGTGACTTAATGTCTGGGGATGATGAAGAATTGCTAGAACTCGTCGACATGGAGATCAGGGATTTGCTCAGCAAATATGAATTTGATGGTGACAATGCTCAAATCATTCGTGGTTCCGCAACCAAAGCTCTTGAGGACGATGATGGCGAACTTGGCCTTAGTGCCATTCAAAAACTTATGGACGCAATTGATGCAGAAATTGCTGAGCCTGTAAGAGATGTTGACAAACCTCTTTTGATGTCTGTGGAAGATGTCTTTACCATCACCGGTAGAGGAACAGTTGCAACAGGGCGTATTGAAAGAGGGATTGTCAAGGTAGGCGATGAGATTGAAATTGTCGGTCTTGGAGAATCTCGCACCACAACTTGTACAGGTGTTGAAATGTTTCGAAAGGAACTTGGTGAAGGCCAGGCTGGTGATAATGTGGGTATTCTCCTTCGCGGTGTTGAAAAAGCAGACATACAACGAGGACATGTCATTGCGGCACCTGGAAGCATCAAGCCTCACACTAAAGCTAAAGCACAAATTTATGTTCTTAATAAAGAAGAAGGAGGTAGGCATACCCCATTCTTTAAGGGATATCGCCCACAATTCTTTTTCGGAACTGCCGATGTCACTGGTAATGTCGAACTTCCAGATGGAGTTGAAATGGTCATGCCTGGCGACAACCTTGCTGTTGAAATTGATCTTCAGAAATCCATTGCCATGGAATCTGGTCAAAGATTTGCGATCCGAGAAGGAGGCAAAACGATCGGTGCCGGAAATATTTCTGAGATTCTCTAAGCACTACTATCTTTGATTATTTATAAAGTGCTGGGAGAATAGCTCAACTGGTAGAGCAACGGTCTCCAAAACCGTAGGCTGGGGGTTCGAGTCCCTCTTCTCCCGCCATCGATCTTTCAAAATTTGAATCCATTTGCAAAAATTCGGACCTTTTACAAGGAAACTTTAGCTGAACTAAGTAAGGCTAGTTGGCCTTCGGTTGGGGAACTTCGTGAGTCCACAGTGGTGGTTGTGATTGGAGTCATTATCCTTGGTTTCTTTATTTCAGTTTCTGACTTTTCTCTATCCAATTGGGTTGAGTTGTTTACGAATCTCGTAAAGAGCACTTAGTTTTAATGTAGAAGCACCTTACCCTATGAGTTTAGATATGAAATGGTATGCTTTACAGTGTCTGTCCAATCACGAAGACAAAGTTAAGCGTTATCTTGTTAAATATAAAGAGGATGATGAAGAGTTTTGCAGTAGCCTTAAAGAAATTCTTGTACCGATAGAAACCGTTTCAGAGGTCAAGAATGGTAAAAAAAAGCAACGAGATCGTAAGTTTTACCCAGGGTATGTTTTTGTCGAGATGAATCTTTTTGACGAAAATGGAAATCTTAAAAAAGGTCCCTGGTATAAAATTAAGGAAACTGATGGGGTGATCAACTTTATTGGAAAAGAAAACCCCACTCCTTTGGCGGAAGACGAAATCGGTAGGATATTGAGACAGGTGGATGAAGCAGTTGGAAAGGAAGTGCCCAAAGTCAAGTTTGTGGTAGGAGAAGTGGTTAAAATATTAGATGGTCCCTTCTTAAACCTAACCGGTGAAATAGAAGAAATAGATGCCGAAAAAGGTACTCTAAAAGTTTCAGTCTCTATCTTTGGTAGATTTACTCCAGTCGAGCTAGAATTCTGGCAAGTAGAAAAAGCAGAAGAGGAATAAACAGGAAAAAAAATGGCAAAAAAAGCAGTCGGACAAATCAAACTTCAATTACCTGCCGGTGCAGCTAATCCTGCTCCTCCAGTAGGCCCTGCACTTGGAGCGCAAGGTGTTAACATCATGGGTTTCTGTAAAGAATTCAATGCCAAGACAAAAGATCAATCGGGGCTGATTCTTCCTGTGGTTATCACCGTTTATGCGGATCGTTCGTTTAGCTTTATTCTAAAATCCCCTCCTGCAGCTGTATTACTAAAAAAAGCGGCGGGTCTTGCTAAAGGTTCTGGAGTTCCCAACCGTGATAAAGTTGGAACGGTTACTCGCGACCAAGTTCTTGAAATTGTAAAAACAAAACAAAACGATTTAAATTCCACCGATGCCGACTCTGCATGCCGGATTATTGAAGGTACTGCAAGAAGTATGGGAATAGAGGTAAAAAACTAGAGTTGTCTTTAACATTATGATCGCTAGAAGTAAAAGATATAAAAATTCATTTAAAGATGATCTGGCCGAGGTTGATTTACCTCATGCAATAGAAAAATTATCTACTTTTGAGAAAGTAAAATTTGACGAAACTGTTGAGATTTCAATGTCCTTAGGTGTTGACCCCAAACAAAGTGCACAAACTGTCCGTGGCGTGGTTAATTTGCCTCACGGGAGTGGCAAAGAAACCAAAGTGCTTGTTTTTACAGAAAATGCAGAAGAAGCTAAAGAGTTTGGAGCTGACTACGCAGGTTTGGAAGACTTAATTTCCAAAGTGAAAGATGGTTGGATGGACTTTGATGTAGCGCTTTCCACAACATCTGCAATGAAGTCTGTTAGATCAATCGCTCGTGTACTTGGACCAAGAGGTTTAATGCCAACGCCTAAAGCGGGAACGGTAACTGATGATATAAAAAGTGGCATCGAAGAGGTAAAAGCAGGTAGAGTTGAATTTAAAATGGACAAAACAGGGGCAATCGCTGTGGTAATCGGTAAACGTTCTTTTTCTCCAGAACAACTTCAAGAGAATGCAGAAACTGCAATTGAAGCAATTTCTTCTTCACGCCCCAATGGATTTAAAGGTAAATTCATTAAATCGATGCATGTTAGCAGTACCATGTCCCCAAGCGTAAGAATTGCATTCACGCCTGCACAATAATTTGTTTATGAGACCAGAAAAAAAATTCCTAGTACAAGAAGCCAGCGAATACCTTAATCGCTCTGACTTCTTTTTTCTAACCGATTACAAAGGCATTGACGCAGAGGAAACTACTGAATTAAGACAGCTTCTGTCTGAGAGAGGTGCAGAGTTTCATGTTGTTAAAAACTCTTCTCTGAGGCTTGCAACAAAAGAGAAGGAAATGGATGCTTTCGAAGAGTACCTTACGGGACATACTGCGATTGTTTTTGGGGGAGAAGATGCATCGAGTGTGGCAAAAGTACTTGGCGAATATTTTAAAAAATCGGATAAAGTATCGGTTAAGGCAGGTGCTTTAGGGGATCGAGTTTTGACAGCTGCTGAAGTTAAACAGCTTGCTAAGTTGCCCGGCCTTGAAAGCCTTCGTGCTCATTTCCTTTCACTCCTTAATACTTCTGCTTCTCAGTTACTAAGCGTCATGTCTGCCCCCGCAAGAGGTTTTGTTACCGTTTTAAAAGCGAAAGCAGATAAAAATTAATTTTCAATTTCGGACTTGTCCGTTTAACCCAAAATAATAACCACCAACCTAGAAGAAATTAGGGGTAAAACCCTTAAACACCCAATAGGTACTAATCATATTCAGGCAAGGAGGTAATACAATAAAATGTCAGAAATAACAAAAGACCAAGTAGTTGATTGGCTTAGCGGCCAATCAGTAATAGAGATCGCAGATCTTGTGAAAGATCTCGAAGAAAAATGGGGCGTCAGTGCTGCAGCTCCGGCAGCGGCTGCAGTGGCAGCACCGGCAGGAGGAGCAGATGGCGGCGAATCCGGAGGAGAAGAAAAGACAGAGTTCGATGTAGTTCTAAGTGAATTTGGCGGCAACAAAATTGCTGTTATTAAAGAAGTTAGAGCAATCACTGGATTAGGTCTAAAGGAAGCGAAAGAACTCGTAGAAAGTGCTCCTAAACCAATTAAAGAAGCTGTGTCAAAAGACGAAGCAGAAGAAATACTTAAAAAGCTTGAAGCATCTGGTGCTAAAGCAGAAATCAAGTAATGCCCGCCTTTTTCAATTTGTAATTCTTTTTTAAGCCGTACGGTTGCATGCAACCTGCGGCTTTTTCCATTTTTTTATTTCCAACCCGCACGATCGTTATGGATTCCACACAGAGACTAAACTTCGGAAAACTACAAGAAGTTATCGACCCGCCCAATTTGATTCAAAATCAGGTTGATTCCTTCCACGAATTTCTTCAAAGGGATGTACCCTCCAGTCACAGAAAGCAGGGAGGATTGGAAGCTGTATTCAAAGAAGTTTTTCCGATCATTAGTTATGATGAGAAGTCGCGCTTGGAATATGTGAGCTATTCGATGGGTGAATCCAAACTGTCCGAAATGGATTGCATTGACCAAAACTGTACCTATGCCGCACCCTTGCAGGTCAAATTACGACTCAAGTTGGAACTAGAGGGACAAAGTAAGCCCTTCTACAGTGAAGAAGAAATTTTCATGGGTGAGTTACCCATTGTTACTGAAAGAGGTTCATTTATTATCAACGGAGCCGAAAGAGTGGTAGTAAGCCAACTACACCGATCACCTGGCGTAAGTTTTGAAGAGTCTGTCCACACTAGTGGAAAAACACTTTATGGGTTTCGAATAATACCGGATCGCGGGACTTGGATCGAAGCTCAATTCGATCAACATGATTTGTTGTATGTTTATCTGGACCGTCGTAGAAGGCGTCGCAAGTTTTTGATCACAACTTTTCTTAGGGCATTGCTTGATGGGGAGCCTGAAAAAGATAAAGACTCCGATCAGAAAATTATAGAATTGTTTTATGATATCGAGAATCTTTCTATCGAAGATCTTCTCAAAAAGGATAATGTTTCAAATTTTGTTCTGGTTGAACCCATGTTCGATCGAACCAAAGGTCAGGTTCTTGCTAAAGCTTTCGAACCATTGACTAAGACATACTTAAGAGCATTCCAGAAAGCAGGAGAATCAAGCTTACGAGCGATAGATACCTCCGTTGACGATGGTGCAATTATTCGTTGTCTTAAAAAAGACACCACCAAAAATAAGGAAGAAGCACTCAAGGAAATTTATAAGAAACTTAGACCGGGAGAACCGCCTGAAAAAGCAAATGCTGAGGCTTTGATCAAACGCCTTTTTCTGGATCCCAAGAGATATGATTTAGCAAAAGTGGGTCGTCATATGCTTAATCTAAAGTTAGGCCAAGAAACTCCGCTTGATGTTCGGGTAACAACGGTTGAGGATTTGGTTGCAGCAACCCGCAAGCTTACGGATTTAAAAAGAGGAAAAAGTAACGAAGAAAAGGCAAAACAAGACGCTGGGTCGATATTCGATATGGGAATAGACGATATCGATCACCTTGGGAACCGAAGGGTTCGTACGGTTGGAGAACTTTTGGCAAATGTTTGTAGGAGTGGTTTGGCGAGAACGGAAAGAGTTGTCCGCGAACGTATGACTCTTTACGATCAAGGCGTAGAGTCTTTGACGCCTGGCAAACTCATTAATCCTAAAGCATTAACAACAGTAGTTCGTGACTTTTTTGCAAGGAGTCAGCTCAGTCAATTTAAAGACCAAATTAATCCCCTTGCAGAAATGACTCACAAGCGTCGCCTTTCCGCGTTAGGACCCGGAGGTCTTAATCGGGAGAGAGCTGGCTTCGAGGTTAGAGATGTTCATCCAACT
>DEYT01000013.1:6009-8596 GCA_002364975.1 Opitutia bacterium UBA3151
GATGTTCATCCAACTCACTATGGACGAATTTGTCCGATTGAGACACCAGAAGGGCCGAATATTGGATTGATCAATACCCTCTCTACTTATGCTAAAATTGACGAATTTGGATTTCTACAATCTCCCTATCACCCGGTAAGAAAAGGGGTTGTTGATAAAAATCCTAAGAATGTTAAATACTTAAATGCGTTTGAAGAAGAAAGATTTCGTATTGCCCAAGCAAATACTGAAATTGAAAAATCGAATAGCAAACTCACAGGTAGGGTTACCTGTCGGTACCGAGACCAAGTGGGTGAATATGATCCAGTAGATGTTGATTACATGGATGTTTCTCCTAAGCAGGTGGTTTCAGTTGCCGCAGGACTCATCCCTTTTATCGAACATGATGACGCCAATCGGGCACTCATGGGAGCGAACATGCAAAGGCAAGCCGTTCCCCTCCTTCAGTCTGAATCTCCACTTGTTGGAACAGGAATTGAAAAGAAGGTAGCAGAGGATTCGAAAACTGTGAGTGTTTCGGAATCAGAAGGAATTGTCGCCCTTGCAGATGGTAAGAGAATTGTCGTTTCGGATGATGGAACGCTACCGCCAAGGTTTTATAAAGAACCAAGGAGTGATCATAAAAAAGGGATTTATTGCTATGAGTTGCGGAAATTCCTTCGTTCCAATGCGGGCACTTGCTTTAATCAGAAGCCCATTGTCAGAAAAGGAGACAAGGTTAAGGTTGGGCAAGCAATTGCTGATGGAGCCTGTACGGATCAAGGAGAATTGGCGATTGGGCGTAATATCCTCGTAGCTTTCATGCCTTGGAAAGGTTATAATTTTGAGGATGCTATTTTGATCTCAGAAAAAATCGTAAAAGATGATATTTATACTTCCATTCATATTGAAGAATTCGAAGTTACTGCACGAGATACAAAATTAGGTCCAGAAGAAATAACCCGGGACATTCCCAACGCAGGGGAAGAAGCTCTTAGGAATTTAGACCATCTTGGTGTAGTAAGGATTGGTGCGGAAGTTAAACCTAGTGATATCCTTGTGGGGAAAATTACACCTAAAAGTGAGACAGACTTAGCTCCAGAAGAAAAACTTCTGCGGGCTATATTTGGAGAGAAAGCCGCGGATGTAAAAGATAGCTCTCTTAAAGTTCCTTCAGGTACCCAAGGTATTGTCATGGATATTAAGATTTCTAGCAGAACAGATGCGGAAAGAGAAAAACTTTCCCCCTCTGATTTCCGGAGACAAATGAAGCAAATTAAGGAAGATTTTCGAACTCAAACCGAAGACCTTAGAGCGCAACTTACAGAATCTCTATCCAACATTCTTCTTGGGGAAAAGATCCCTCTTAATGTTACAAATTCAGAAACTGGTGACATCATCATTCCATCTAACAGAAAAATTACCAAGACTCTCCTCCGAAGATTGGCATCTGTACATCGATTCATCGAGATTCCGCCATCCCCGGTGCGTATTAAAGTTTTCGAAATAATAGAGAGCTACGAATCAAAATTTTCTGATCTGGAAGATGACTGCAATCGAAAGATTGAGGCCATCGAACAGGGAGATCCCATCGATCAGGGTGCAATCAAAAATGTAAGGGTATTTGTTGCAAAGAAGCAAAAGATGCGAGTCGGAGACAAAATGGCAGGTAGACATGGAAATAAAGGAGTGGTTGCCAAAATTGTTGCCGAAGAAGATATGCCTTTTCTTCCAGATGGAACCCCAATTCAAATCTGTCTTAATCCTCTTGGAGTTCCAAGTCGGATGAATGTTGGGCAGGTTCTTGAAACTCATTTAGGTTGGGCTTGTAATAAGCTAGGATTAAAGGTTGCCACTCCGATATTTGACGGAATTCCAGAGTCCCGAATTCAGGAATATCTCAAAGAAGCAGAGCTTCCGGATACTGGAAAAACAGTCCTTTATGATGGTTGTACTGGTGAGGCTTTTTACCAAAAGATTGTTGTGGGCTACATGTACATGCTCAAGTTGAACCATTTGGTTTCTAGTAAAATTCATGCCCGTGCTGTTGGACCTTACAGTTTGATTACCCAACAACCGTTGGGCGGAAAAGCTCAATATGGAGGACAGAGGTTTGGAGAAATGGAGGTATGGGCTCTTGAAGCGTACGGAGCTGCTTACACCTTGCAGGAAATTCTTACAGTCAAGTCTGACGACGTAGCTGGCAGGACTAAGATTTATGAATCTCTAGTCAAAGGAGATAATTCTCTTCAGGCAGGAACGCCTCAGTCTTTTAATGTTTTGATGAAAGAAATGCAAAGCCTCTGCCTTGATATTAGGGTCAGGGGAGAAGATGCACTCTAATCACAAACACATTTCTAAAATTTAAAAAACCAAATAAGGAATTATAGATGAGTATTGAAGCAGTAAGCGAAGCGTTAGGTGTAGAAGTTGGACCTATGGATCGGGTATCCATAACCGTGGCGTCGCCAGATGTCATTCGATCTTGGTCAAAAGGAGAAGTAAAAAATCCAGAGACCATAAATTATCGTACTTTTAAACCTGAGCCTGGGGGGTTGTTTTGCCAGAAGATATTTGGACCGGTGCGCGATTATGAATGTGCATGCGG
>DEYT01000013.1:8982-15687 GCA_002364975.1 Opitutia bacterium UBA3151
TCGCGAGTTCGTAGAGATCGTATGGGGCATATCGAACTTGCAGTTCCAGTATCTCATATTTGGTTTCTTAAAAGTATGCCTTCACGGTTAGGACTGCTTTTAAATATGACCGCAAAAAGTTTAGAACGAGTTCTGTATTATGAGCAATATATGGTAACTGATCCAGGTAATACCCCGCTCGAAGAAAAACAATTACTTTCCGATAAGGAATATAGGGAAGCTCAAGACGAATTTGGAGACGAATTTGAGGCAAAAATGGGGGCTGAAGCAGTTCGTGATGTTTTAGGTCGAATTGAACTCGAAGATGAACTTGAAGATTTGTACGAACAAATGCATGAGACTAAGTCTAAGCAAATTAAGAAAAAATTAGCTAGTCGGCTCAAAGTAACCCAAGGATTTATCAAATCTGGAGCTTCTCCGGAATGGATGATTTTAGATTCCATTCCAGTCATCCCACCCGACCTTCGCCCTCTTGTCCCGCTGGAAGGAGGACGTTTTGCCACTAGTGATTTAAATGATCTTTATCGAAGGGTAATCAATCGAAATAATCGGTTAAAAAACCTACTGCAGCTTAAAACCCCGGATGTAATTATTCACAACGAAAAGCGAATGCTTCAAGAAGCGGTAGATGCTCTCTTTGATAACGGGAGACATGGTAGGGCAATCACAGGTTCCGGGAATCGTGCACTGAAGTCCCTCAGTGATATGCTTAAGGGTAAGCAAGGTCGCTTTCGCCAAAATTTATTAGGGAAAAGGGTCGACTATTCTGGTCGTTCTGTGATTGTCATCGGTCCAGAACTTAAACTGCATCAATGTGGTCTTCCCAAAAAAATGGCACTCATTTTATTTGAGCCATTCATTATTAGAAGACTAAAAGAGTTAGGTTTTGTTCACACGGTTCGAGGTGCCCGCAAAATGATCGAAAGCCGCTCTCCCGAAGTTTGGGACATATTGGAAGAAGTTACCAAAGGACATCCTGTACTCTTAAATAGGGCACCTACCCTTCACCGTCTTTCTATTCAAGCCTTTGAACCCGTATTGATAGAAGGAAATGCTATCCGGGTACACCCGCTTGTCTGTACCCCATATAATGCTGATTTTGATGGGGACCAAATGGCAGTTCATGTGCCGCTTTCAGTAGAAGCGATCATGGAAGCAAAATTGTTAATGATGGCAACCCACAACATCTTTTCTCCCTCAAGCGGTAAGCCGATTCTTACACCATCTCAAGATATTGTGCTTGGCTCTTACTTCTTAACGATGGATCCGCAAGGAGAAATTCCTAAAGAGAATAAAAGACTTCCTCTGATAGCATCTCTGGAAGAAGCACTCAGTGCAATGCAAGAAGGAGTTCTGAAACTACACGATTGGATTGATCTTGCAAATCCAGACAAAGGAAAGGATACCCAATTTGGTCTGGCAAAAAAGTCATTGATTCGTACCACGGTGGGCCGCGTTCTTTTTAATACGATCTGGCCACCAGAACTTGGCTTTTTCAATGCACCAGCTCTCAAGGGTGACCTTGGAAACTTGATTCTTGAAACATTCAGACTTCTCGGAAAGTCAGAAACCATTGAATCTTTAGACCGCTTAAAGGAAATGGGCTTTGATATGGCAACGAAGGCGGGCATTTCTATTGGTATTTTCGATATGATCATACCTCCAGAGAAGCAAAAAAGGATTGAGGTCGCACGAAAGGAAATTGATAAAATTGAAGATCAGTTTCGTAAAGGTATAATTACGCGGGGAGAAAGACATAATAAAATAATTGATGTTTGGACAACAGCAACGGATGATATTGCTAAAGAAGTATTCAATTGCTTAAAAGATAATCTCGGTAAAGATACAATTAATCCAGTTTATCTGATGATGGACTCAGGAGCTCGCGGAAATCGACAGCAAGTTAGACAGCTTTGTGGAATGCGAGGACTTATGGCTAAGCCATCGGGGGAGATTATTGAGCAACCGATTTTGGCTTCATTTCGTGAAGGATTGTCTGTACTGGAATACTTCATGTCTACTCACGGTGCTCGTAAAGGGCTTGCAGACACCGCACTCAAGACTGCTGATGCAGGCTATCTTACTCGAAAACTGTGTGATGTCGCAATGGACTGTATCATTACCTGCGAAGACGATGGCCGGAGAGATGGTGTGGTTAAGAAGGCTATCATGGAGGGTGACAACGAAGTTGTACCGCTTCGGGATAGAATTATTGGACGCTATGCATCCGAAGATATTTTTGATCCTTCGAACCCCACTGAAATAGTGATTGCAGGAGGTTCTTTAATCACGGAGGAAATCGCAATAGAATTGGATGCTTTGGGAATTACTCGAATCAGAGTAATGTCTCCCCTATCAAGTCGGATTAAAAACGGGCTTACTGCCTTCGAATATGGTATTGATCCATCCACAAACAGTTTGGTTAAAGAAGGGTCTTCTGTTGGGATTATAGCCGCCCAGTCAATTGGAGAACCTGGTACTCAGTTGACAATGCGAACCTTCCATATTGGAGGAATCGCAAGCGCAGGTCGTGAAGATCCTGTGATTAATGTTCGTAAACGAGGCAAGCTCAGCTTTAAAGGACTCCGACTGGTTACGCTTGCGAACGAACAACAGGTTACTTTGAACAAAACTGGTTCGATTCAGGTTCTTGACCAAGATGAGCGAATAATCGACGATTATCCCATCCCAGCCGGAGCACTTCTTCACTTTAAGGATGGAGATGAAGTTGAAGAAGAGGCACTTCTTGCTCAATGGGATCCGTATAATATTCCGATCCTATCTGAAAAGAAGGGAGTTATATCTTTTGAAGATATGTTGCCAGGCGTGACTACAAAAGTGGATAGAGATGCAACTGGTGGAAGATCGATGGTTGTTATTGAACATAAGGAAGATTTAAATCCTCAGATTATTGTTAGGGATACATCCGGCAATCCTCTGGCTACTTACTCCGTACCGACTGGTGCACAAGTTGCGGTTGACGAGGGTACGAAAATCGACGCTGGTTCCATCATCGCAAAAACCCCGCGTCAAGCATCTAAAACTCAGGACATCACTGGAGGATTACCTCGCGTAGCAGAACTTTTTGAGGCTCGGAGACCAAAGGAAGGCAATGTTGGACAGATGGCTAAAATTGATGGGATCGTTTCGGAAGCCGGAACTTTAAGGTCTAAAAAACGTCTTTTAGTAACGAACGAAGAATCAGGTCAAGTAGAAGAGCATTTAATTCCCCATGGGAAGCATGTTTTAGTTCAACCTGGAGACTTCGCTCAGAAGGGACAACTTATAACAGAGGGTGCTAAAGATCCTCATGAAATCCTTGAAATTTTAGGGCCGTCAGCAGTACAGGAGTATTTGATAGAGGAGATTCAAAAGGTTTATCGCCTGCAAGGAGTAACTATTAACGATAAGCACTTGGAAGTGATTATTTCAAGGATGCTATTTAAGATAAGAATCACGGATACTGGTGATGCGGACTTTTTCTGGGGAGACCAAGTGGATCGTTTTGCATTTATGGATGCAAATGAAGAAATTTCTGAAAAAGGAGGAAAACCTGCAGAAGGAGAGCCTATTCTTTTAGGAATCACGAAAGCTTCGCTAGAAACCGACAGTTTTATTTCGGCTGCTTCTTTTCAAGAAACAACTCGTGTTCTTACTAATGCAGCTACGCTTGGTAAGGTTGATGAACTTAAGGGTTTTAAAGAGAATGTGATTATGGGACATTTGATTCCTGCGGGTACTGGATTACCCAAGTGGAGAAGATTGAAAATCGACACATTAGGAACAAACCCCGTAGAAAGTGCTGCATCTCAGTAAGTTTATAAAAAAAATATTCTTGAGATATTATAAGATTATGTTACAAATCATCGCTTTATCTAAATTTTCTACTCCATGCCCACTATAAATCAGTTAGTTCGCAAAGGCAGGCGCTTGCAAAAAACCAAAACCAAGTCGCCCGCTCTTAAAGCCTGCCCATTTCGCAGAGGTGTCTGCGTGCAAGTAACCACGCGGACTCCTAAAAAGCCAAATTCAGCAATCCGTAAAGTTGCGAAGGTAAGACTTACAACTGGCCATGAAGTTATAGCCTATATACCAGATGAAGGCCATAATTTGCAAGAACATAGCATCGTATTACTTAGGGGTGGTCGTGTGAAAGACTTGAATGGAGTTCGCTACCACATTGTAAGGGGTACACTTGACTGCCAAGGTGTCGAAAAAAGGAGACGAAGTCGCTCCAAGTATGGGGTTAAAAAACCTAAAAGCTGATCGTTATGTCACGTAGGAGACAGGCAACCAAACGACCCATTCTTCCGGATCCTTTACACGGTAGTCCACTTATCGGTTCACTTATTAATTCGGTCATGTTCAATGGTAAGAAGTCTGTTGCCCAAAGAATCGTTTACGGTGCAATCGAACGTATGGCTGAGAAACTTGGTAAGGGTAACCCCGTTGAACTCGTATTAGGAGCACTTGAAAATATCAGGCCTAAAATTGAGGTCAAAAGCCGTCGTGTTGGAGGTGCAACCTATCAAGTACCTATCGAAGTTCCATTTGAGCGCCAACAAAGTTTAGCCTTTCGTTGGGTAGTTAATGCTGCATCGTCACGCAAAGGAACTTCTATGGCCGAATCACTGGCTACGGAGCTTACGGATGCCTACAACAATACAGGATCGGTTGTCAAAAAAAGGGAAGAAACCCATAAGATGGCTCAGGCTAATCGGGCGTTTGCTCATCTCCGTTGGTAATTATTTAAAAGTTTTATTTGATGAGCAACAACGCCGAATTTTCATCTGCTAATGCAGCCGATCGTCCTGCGGTTCTTGAACATACGAGAAATATTGGAATTGCTGCCCACATTGATGCTGGTAAGACGACTTGCACGGAACGCGTTCTCTTTTATTCTGGTGTAGTTCATAAAATTGGTGAGGTTCATGAAGGTAGTGCTACTACGGACTGGATGGAGCAGGAACGTGAACGCGGAATTACTATAACATCAGCGGCTATTTCCTGTGGTTGGACCACATCAGAGGGCCCCAATGCCGGTATTCCTCACCGAATCAATATCATTGATACCCCAGGCCATGTTGATTTTACCGCTGAGGTAGAACGTTCTCTTCGGGTTTTAGACGGGGCGGTAGCTGTATTTACTTCTGTGGAAGGGGTTCAACCTCAATCTGAAACGGTTTGGCGTCAAATGGACAAGTACAATGTACCTAGACTTGCTTTCATCAATAAGATGGACAGAATGGGATCTGATTTTCTTACTGCAGTTGGCACTATGAGAGATAAACTGGGTGCAAATGCGCATCCTTTATTTTTAGCTATTGGTGCAGAGGAAAATTTTAGAGGTCTGGTGGACCTAGTTAAGCAAGTCGCTTACATTTATGACGAATCTGATGCATCAGGTGTTCGTTTCAATACCGAAGAAATCCCAGCAGAATTGATAGATCAAGCTGCAGAATATAGAGAATCCTTACTCGAAGCCATTTCTGACTTTGATGATGATATTGCCAATAAATTTTTAGAAGGAGAAGAGTTAACAGAAGACGAAATAAAACTTGGCATTAGAAATGCCACGCTTTCTTTAAAATTTGTCGGGGTTATTCCGGGTAGTGCTTTTAAAAACAAAGGCGTTCAAATGTTGATGGATGCAGTTGTTGATTACCTCCCCTGCCCTCTTGATCTGCCACCAATGAAAGGGCAAGATTCCGAAGAAAATGATGTCGAGGTATCACCTGATGACTCAGCGAAAGTTGCGGGTTTGGCATTTAAGTTGATGACCGATCCGTATGTTGGAAAGCTCGTTTTTTACAGAGTCTATCAAGGTACACTAAAGAAAGGTACTGCTTTATACAACCCGCGTACTCGGAAAAGTGAACGTGTATCACGACTGATGGTTATGAAGGCGGACACTCGTGAAGATATCGAGGTAGCACACTCTGGGGATATATGTGCACTGATTGGTGTTAAGGATGTAGCAACTGGAGATACTTTAGCAGTTAAAGACCTTGACATCCGTTTGGAACCTCCCAGTTTTCCAGAGCCTGTTATATCTATGTCCATTGAGCCGGCTACCAAGGCGGATCAAGAAAAAATGTCCTTAGGTCTCCAACGTCTCGCAGAAGAAGATCCTACTTTTGGTTTATCAACAAATGAAGAAACAGGACAAACTATCATCGCTGGAATGGGTGAACTTCATCTGGAAATTATTCGTGACCGATTATTTCGTGAATTTAAAGTTGAGGCCAATGCCGGGAAGCCCCAAATAGCCTACCGCGAGACCATGCTCTCTTCATCAGAAGGTGTTGGAAAGTTTATTCGTCAGTCAGGTGGCCGTGGTCAATTTGGCCATGCCATTATTCAATTGGAACCTCTTGAAAAAGGAAAAGGTGTTGAAATAGAAAACAAAATCGTAGGTGGTTCTATTCCGAAAGAATTTATTAAACCGACCTTCGATGGTATTAAAGAAGCTGCACTGGGTGGAGTTGTTGCCGGATACCCTGTTATTGATTTTAAAGTAACCTTAGTAGATGGCTCTTTTCATGATGTTGATTCATCAGAGATGGCTTTCAAGATGGCAGGAATTTTCGCATTTAAGGATGCCATGCAAAAGGCATCGCCCATTTTATTAGAACCAATCATGAAGGTTGAGGTATCAACACCCGATGAGTATCAAGGAGAGTTGATGGGTGATCTTAATCGTCG
>DEYT01000095.1 GCA_002364975.1 Opitutia bacterium UBA3151
GCCTCGGTTTGGAGAACCTGCATGAATTGGCCCTGGGTCATTGATGACTGGCTGTTTTGTACTTCGGCCAATGCCTCGTTCAACTTTCTATTTTCGTCTTGCAAGATTTGTTGAATCGAAGCCTCTGCATCGCGAATCGTGGTGGATGCGACCGCCCGGGCAGCCTCGATGCTCTTTTCAAATTCTTCCAAAGTACGATGCAACCTACGACGATTCCTGATTTCCAGTAGGCTGTTTTCTCCGCTTAGGCTATCGATGAGGTTCAGGCTAAGGGTAACATTGTCCACATCGAGTGGAAAATCGGAGTCTGGGCCCCGGCTACGAATATTGAAGAAAGGGTCAGCAAGAACATCGGAGTCTGCGACAAGAATAACCTTCATTTGATTGGTCTGGTTGCCATCCTGAACCTCACCGGAAATAGATGCACCGATAACTTCTGAAAGATTATTCCCTGGATATAAGGTACGGTCTGGGTTGAATCGTCGAGGGGTTCCAAAAACTCCACCCGTCCAGAAATTATCCACGGAAGTAGTCCCAGCAAGGGGCCCCCCCCGGGAAGAAAGAAGAGGTTTGAAAGTCAGATTGGATTTACCGGTTGGATAGATGGAACCTGGGCAGGTAAACAAACAGTATTGAAGGGCTGATGTTTCCGCTCCATCTCCGAAAGAGTTACCCATGCCACCAACATATACAAATTCATCTGGGAAATTTTCAGACCTTGGAATTTTAGGGAATGGGTTGTAAGGATCCCGAACCACCCGTTTTTCTAAGCCTCCGAGGCGGGTCTCCACTGGCGAGAGAAGTTTTTGCTCTACGAAATTCCTGATTGGATGACTGGAGTCCAAACTACTCACCGTGTCTCGTAAAGGGGTTAGCTTCAGACTGTCCCAATCAGACTGAATTAAGGAAGAGTTTGCATTGATCCGAGCCTCATACTCCGATGTCTTATTGATGAGTTCATTAAGCTTCGTAAAAAAGGCACCGATTTCTGTAAACCTGCCCCGGGCCGGTGCCAAGCTTCGGCTTGCGTTTGCTTGTAGGGCAACGAGTTCTTTCTTGATGGTACCTAGACGATCTTTTGGGTTTACATTGAAGTGAACCCCAAGCAAGTCCCATAGCTTATTGAGGTCACCCTTTTCCGGGGCGGGAGGAGGAGGTTGCCCCGGGCCACCACCTTGCTGGTTGTTTCTCCTGGGCTCGAAAGTTCCAGTTAGTCCGCCTTGAATAAGGGGAAGTGGATCTTCAAAGATTGCAGTGGGAATGCCGGCTTTGATCGCTCCGAGTAAATCATCCAACTTTTCATTATCCAAGTTGTTTGGTTGCACCACAAGCAGGGCGTCATAATCTTCTTTTTTGATTTCTCCACCGGTTACTTCCTGAATGTCATATTGTTTTCGGAGCTCAGTAATCACTTCCCAAGAGGGAGAACCACCGCCTAAGTTAAAGCCCATAATTCCCATACCTCCGGAACCTAGCATCGGGGCATCGGTAGCAAAGACTCCCAGCGTCTTTTTTGCTTTAGGTCCACTCACCGAGGATAAGGTCCTCATGATTTCATACTCCACCGGAAGACCCTTGTAGAGGAAGGGAATGGTTTGTTGCCCGCTATTCCCTTTAAACACCAGACCAAGGTATAAATCCTTCTGCCAAGGCATAAATCTTCCTTCCTGTTGAACAAAAAGTGGTGGGGTAACCCCATTCTGGTTTTCCACGCCATATTTTTCTGCCGTGGCTGAAGCATTATCCTCAGGTGTAATCACATTAATACTAACGGTTACCATTTTGCTCTCCCTTTCGATTTCACGGAGGGCGGTAAGCAGATTGATTCTGGTTTGAACATATTGTTCAGGCATAGATTCTGCGGGTGATAAAAAGGCATCAATTTCAACGGGATCCTTAATATCTTTGAGCAGAACAATGGAACCGTTTGACAAGCTACTCAATTGTTCTTCGGTGGAATCAATTCGAATAAAATCATGGTTACGGAAAAACTGAGTCAAAGAAAAGGCGATGATGATGGCAGTGATCACACGAATACTAAAGTGGATGATTTTACTTCCACCTTTGGGACTGCCCACCCAATGTCTTCTTCCAATCAGAATCGAGCTTAAATAAAGCATGGCAATGGCAAGACCCATGAAGAATGCAATTCCAGAGATGCTGATGATTCCCCGACTAAAGTCCAAGAAATTAGCTGAAATTCCCCATTCAGAATTCGAAAGCAGGGCAATGGGGGCATTAAAGGCAACTCCAAAGACAAATGCAATGGTTAGGTTGGGAGTTAGAAAGGAGGCCACCATTCCAATTGCGAGCATGCTCAGTCCAACAAACCAGTAGCCCATATAGGTGGCGAGAAGAAGCCCAATATCCGGATTACCAAGTTGTCCAAGTACAATCAGGTTGGTGACAAAAGAAAATACCAAAGAAATGGTGAAGATTGCGACCCCCCCAAAATACTTACCCAGCACCACATCAAAGTCGCTCCCGGGCAAAGTGAGTAAAAGTTCATCCGTTCCCTGTCTTCTTTCATCCGCCCAGATACCCATGGTAATGGCAGGGATAAAACCAAGCAGAATGACCGGTAAAAATTTGTTGAGTTGGTCGAGGTTGGCAAGGTTGGAGTCAAAGAATTCCTGGGGCCAAAAAGCGGCCAATCCACTGGCGAGCAGGAAGGCACAAATGAAGACATACCCGCTCGGGCTTCCAAAATAAGAAGAAAAATTACGTTTAAATACGGCTAGTATTGCTTTGGTATTCATAGTGAGAAAATAATTATAGGTAGAAACAAAGGTGAGATAAAATTAAACGCTTTCCATGGTTTGCTTATTGAACCAAATATCCAAAGATTCTTCTTCTAGGAGAGCCTCTGGGGTTCCTTCGAAAATCAAGCGACCGTGATTGATCAGAATGATCCGGTCGGCCACTTCTGGGATTTCTTGCAGAATGTGGGTGGACAATAAGATAGTTTTTCCAAGCCCCTTGATTGTTTTGCGAACCTCGAGAACTTGATTCGGGTCCAATCCTGCAGTTGGTTCGTCCATGATCAAGACATCGGGCTCATGCAGCAATACATTGGCCATCCCGACTCTTTGACGAAAACCACGGGACAGCTTGCCAATGGGTTTATTTAAAACCGTTTCCAAGGCACATTGCCCGACTACTTGTTCAATCCTTGATCTTTTCGTAGAGGAATCAATCCCACGGGCATCCCCAAAAAAATGAAGCAGACCAAGGGGAGTCATCTCTTCGTAGAGGGGGCCATTCTCGGGCAAATAACCAATTCGGTTGGCCACGATATCTCGATTTCCGGCCACTTCCATTCCACAAACTTTTGCCGAGCCCTTACTGGGTGCTAAAAATCCTGTCAGCATCTTCATGGTGGTACTTTTTCCTGCACCATTTGGACCGAGGAAGGCAACCACTTCACCTTTGCGGATTGAGAAGGTTAAATCATCTACGGCGACAAACCTCCCATATTCTTTGGTGAGGCCATGAGCCTCGATCATAATGTCATCGGTTGAATCATTAGTCATAACAAGTAACTTTTGAATTTAGATTAAAAGGGATTTACATTTGAACAATATTGACTAGCGACAAAAAGGCTGAATTTTGTTCAACCCTACCAAAAAATCTTATCTTCAGATTCAAGCAAGAAGAAAAACTTTGCATAGACCTGCTTTAATGCCATAGAATTGGAGTGTTTTTTATGGATAAGCTTATAATCTGTGCCCTACTTTTGGTTACAACACTTCATGGGAAAAACGAAGTTTTAACCACTGAAGTTAATCTCGAATGGTTTGATTACCCCACTTTGCGTGCTCCATATCGAATGTCTGATCTGGATGGAGCGACCATTGCAATGCTATCTTTGAAGCCAACTGCTGTTCCCCTGTTTTTTCCTCGTTTAGTTTCTCCGTTTGAATGGATCGATTCGGGGAATCCGAATTTTATTAGCCTGGATGACCTTTGTGAAAATCCGCATCTCCATCCTCCAATCAAGCAATACAAGCAAATCCGCCGGTCTCCCTTTGCTGTGAAAAAGAATATTTGGGATGATTCTATTGCTGAAGATTCTCCAATAGAAAAAAAAACCGACAAATTTAATATCCAAAGATTGATTGGTAGTGGTGCTAAAAGTTTACCCAATGAGAAACAACTTTTAAGCTTTTTGCAGCAAGATAAGGTTGTATTAAGTTACGAAGAAAAACAAAAAATTCTTGAGAATTTATTTTCTGAAGATGAGCAAAAAGATTTTATTTCCAGGCTGTTAAAACCAAATGTATCAATTGGAGTAGGGGAAAGTTCAGGAATAATTCCCTCCGATTCCAGTCTTGAAAAACCAAAGGTGGTCGAACTTACCGTACCCAAGATCGAAATTCCTGAAGCCCCGGCTTTTTCCTTTTCAGCAGATTCGGCTCTGGTCGCTCCTGGAAAAGCTGTTCTGAAATTTAAAGTATCCAAGTCCTCTGAAGCGGGTGGGGAACTGCCAGCCCAAGCATCTGATTTTTATGTAACTAGTAAGAATTTAGCCGATCTCTTTAATGACCTTGGTGCCGAGCAAGCAATCGCTGGAGAGGTTCGTTCCGTGGCTGAGTTATGGGCGAGGGCAGAAAAAAGTTCCGATCCAGAAGTCATCTTTGGTATAAAGTCGATCCTGCTCCAAGCAAAGGTTGGAAAAACCCGGACGGATGCCTTTGGGCAAGCTGCACTTTCAGACATTCAACCCTCAGATAAATATTTTCTGATTGGAATCGAAAACGATGACCTCAGCAATCAAGTTACGATCTGGTCCAAGGAGATCCAAGTCAATCCGGGTGAGAATATGATTGAGTTGACTGCCAACGACGTCATTTACCAAGAGTAAGCAATATTTCCCAAGCTCAACTCCCATTTCCTAACAACTCCAATTTAGTTATGCAAAATCAAGACATTCTCCAATCTGCCGCTGATCAAGCCAGAGGGTTGGCCATCGATGCGATCCACGCCTGTAGTTCCGGACATCTCGGACTACCCCTCGGTGCAGCCGAAGTCGGAGCCGTTCTTTTCGGCCATGATCTTCAAGTCGATCCATCCGACTCCTTCTGGATCAACCGGGATCGTTTTGTATTGTCTGCGGGTCATGGCAGCATGTTCATCTATGGATGGTTGCATCTTGCTGGCTTTGACTTACCCATGGAGGAAATTAAAAACTTCCGTCAGTTGCACAGCATAACCCCGGGACATCCTGAATTTATGGAAACCCCTGGGGTGGAGTGCACCACCGGACCGCTCGGGCAGGGAGTTGGAAATGCGGTGGGCATGGCGATGGCAGCGAAAATGGCAGCCGCTCATTTTAATACCGAGGAGCACGAGATCTTTAATCATCAAGTAATTGCCCTAGCCGGGGACGGATGCCTCCAGGAAGGGGTGGCATCGGAAGCGGCTTCCTTGGCCGGTCACTTGGCTTTGGATAACCTTACCTTAATTTACGATTCCAATGATGTCACCCTGGATGCAATGGCGGATGCCTCG
>DEYT01000109.1 GCA_002364975.1 Opitutia bacterium UBA3151
CATGTATCCTGATCTTTTAGAGAGTTCAACTTTGATATTACCGCTATTATCTAATCGGGCTTTAAGGACATCTAATTTTAATTCGGAGAGTAGTTTTTCTTCTTGAAGCCTTTGGGAAACTGACCGCATCCGGAAAATATGTTCATCCGTTGGAAAACTAAACCCTGTCTTCAAAGAATCCGGGTTCTGTTTTACTTCTTTCTTTGGAATGGAAGATTCCATTTTTTGTTTAACCGCTTGTTTAAGCAAAGATAATTTTGATTTAGTTAAATTTTTCGTGGTTACGGTTTGGATTAATCTTTTAGCCGCCTTCTTCTGGTTTAATTCAATCAAGATTCGTGCTTTACACAGATTTACATAGTCGATTTCTGCGGTTGATCTCTCCGGAAAGTTTTTCAGGAGAGATTCCCAAACTTGGAGAGCATCCATTTTGTTAGAGTTTGGATTATCAAAAAAACTCTGTGCATATCGGAGAGAATACTCAAAGGTTTGAGGAGCAAGAACTGAGGCTTCTTTAAAGGAATTACTCATTAAAGACCTGGCTGAATCAATACTTAGTATATTGGCACCAATTAATTCATCCATAAAAAGATGGATGAAATTACCTATTTGAAAATGATATGTAGCTTCTTGTGGAGCTATTTTTACCGTCATCATTAGAAAAGGAAAAGCATCTACTGTCCTACCCTCTTCAATCAGATAGTTTGCTATTTGCTGTTTTACTACAGCGAGTTTGGGGTCGATGAGGTCTGCTTCTAGATAATAATCAATAGCACGGTTTGCTTGGCCTACATTTTGCAGAAACTTGGCAAAAAGAATGAGGGCATTTACATCTTTAGAATTTTCCGCAAGATGAGACTCAAAGGACGATACAATTTCCTGTGCTTTGCGAGTAAGTTCACTTTCATCATATTTTGCCACTTCTTTTGAGTACTGAAAAAATTCAATTTGTTTATCAATAATTCTGGCAAGATTTCTTTCCGCAAGGGAGTGAGATCGATTTCCTCCCATCATATTTGATAAGAAATTAATAAAGATCAGAACAACAATGAGACGATTTGCCTTTAATGAGATCACAAGAGAGTATCAAATCATAATTTAGTCGGGTTATTCAAGCTTGGAAGAGAAAGCTTTGGTAGGTAAACTTGCTTTATGAATTTTATGTTGGGCCCATTTTTTAATCCTTTAAAAAAAACTTTGAACCTCAGTTTACTTAAGAGTTTCTTGATCATCACTCTCGTTGGGCAAAAAGTTCCTGAACCTATCTGGAATCCCAAGCTAACTTATGATACAATCATTACTCAAGCACAGGCTGGATCTCCTTATTATCAAGGCTTGCTTGGAATATACCTGAGATCGGGTGAGGCGGGTTGTGAGGTAAATTTAAAACTCGCGAGCGACTGGTCACAGGTGTCTTGGTCGAAAGGCCATCCTTTGGGTGCATACAACCTTGCTAATCTTGCGATTTTGAGAGGAGACTTTGAGGGTGCTACTCAGCTTTATCAAGATGCCGCTTTGCTTTTACAACGTAAAGCCTCGGATGGGGATGCTGTTGCCATGTACTGCATGGGTGAGATTGATTTTCAAGTAATCCCCACAAATGTCAGGAGGGCTTTAGAATTTTTTAAGAAATCGGCTAAGTTGGGATATCCCCCGGCTCAGGCAACAATCGGAACTCTTTACTTAAAAGGATTACCCAATCTTTTGGAGCAAGATTATCGAAAAGGAATATCACTCATCTCCCGAGCGGTAAATAAGAAATCACTCACCGCTCGATTTAATCTTGCGATGGCGTATTATAATGGTGACGGAGTTCCAAAAGACTCAGCTAAAGCATCCCAATGGCTCGAGGTCGCGGTACGGCAGAATTTCTCAGAAGCTCAGTATACTCTTGGTTTGATGCTTTTTGAAGGGGATGGTATCCCTAAAAATACTAACCGTGGAGTGTCTTTGCTCAAAGATGCCGCTTCGCAAGGGCATCAACTCGCAAACAATTATCTCATAAAAAGAAATGGTAGCCCACCAGATTTACGATCCGTTAAAAGTCAAGATACACGGCAGGAGCCTGATAAGAACATAAGTGATGAAAGTATTCTTAACCAAGCAAGAAAATATTACACAGGGGTAGGCCATACTAAGAACTACGAAAAGGCGTATGGGCTCTTTCTTCCGCTTGCTAAAAGTGGTAATCCTCAAGCTTGTAGGTTTATAGGTCTAATGAAATTAACTGGAAAAGGAACTGGTAAAAGTGTTTCTTCCGCGAAGCAATGGCTGTCACTAGCAGCTCAAAAAGGCGATCAAACAGCAATTCGGATGTTGAATGATTACGCTGCACTTTTTAAAGGGCATTAAAATTAGTTTCTGTGTATTGTCCCGACCATTTGATAAGGAAATAGAGGAAATAGTGGAGGTAATTCTAGTTAATTTGATGTGTTGAGATCTCCTATTCTACAATATTGATGAAAGGCAGTTAGTCGTTTATTAAATAAGAGTGATCCCACTCAAAGAATTACCAGTTTGTAAAGAATTTCATACATTGGAAACTGCATGGAACAAAACAAACAATTTTGCTTTAAAGGCTCCAACTGGATCAGGTAAATCAATCGGCCTCCCTTGGAGCATAAATGATAAAGAATTATGTAGTGGGCAAATACTTGTAGTTCAGCCCAGAAGGATAGCCGCTATTTCATTGGCTAGAGTTCTTTCAGAAGCATTGGGATCCGAAATCGGGGAAGAAGTCGGGTATCATATCCGTTTTGAAAACAAAAGTTCGAAATATAGCAGAATCATATATGTGACCGATGGGATTTTGTTAGGACTTCTGGCTTCTGATTCATCGTTGTCTAGGGTGGGGTTGGTTATCTTCGACGAATTTCACGAGAGATCTTTGAATAATGATGCCTCCCTCGCACTAGTAAAAAAAATTCAACAGAATCAAAGACAAGATCTTAAAATTTTAATTACTTCTGCCACAATTGAACTTGATAAAATAAGTAATTTTCTTCCCAACTGTAAGAGACTTACAATTAGCGGAAGAACCTACCCAGTAGAAATAATTCATAAGTCCCGTGACATTAAACTAAGCCTCTTCAAGCAAGTTGAAACTGAAGCTAGAAGAGTAATGAAAAATTGGCCGGGAGATCTTTTGATCTTTACAGATGGAGCATCTAATATTTCAAAAATTGTACGCGAAATACAAAAACAAAAATGGTCCAAGGGTATCTTGGTATATAGGTTATTTGGAGATATGCCTTTGTCAGAGCAGGAAATGGTAATCGAGCCAAAAAAATCAAGAAAAATTGTAGTTGCTACTAATATTGCTGAAACTTCATTAACCATACCAGGAATTCGTATTGTAATCGATTCTGGAATCGCTAAAATTTTCAATTTTGATTCAAACCGGGAAATAAACACTCTTCTCCCTGAAAAAATTTGTCGTAGTTCTGCAGATCAAAGGAGTGGGAGAGCCGGTCGAACATCTCCAGGTGTTTGTATTCGTCTTTGGTCTGAATTGGACCATCGAGAAAGACCAAAATTTATTGAAGCAGAAATCCACCGCTTAGATCTTTCCGAGTTATTTCTTACGCTATTATCCAGAGGATTAAAACCAGAAAAACTTGAATGGTATGAAAGCCCTTCTAATGCATCCTGGGACAAAGCTAGGAAACAGTTGCAAGTACTGGGTCTTGTTGATCATCAAGATGTTGTCAATGAGACGGGAAGGCTAATATCCAAGATACCACTCCATCCCAAACTTGGTGTAGCCTTATATCAAGCAGCAGGACAGGACTGTCTCTCTGAGTTGGCACTTATTTTGTCTATTTCGGAGGGAAGAAATCCGGTAAATCGAGAATATGTTGGTTCATACGATAAAGATTCAAAATCTAGGAAATCTGATTTTGATATCATGATGGCAGCATATTATGACGCTAAAAAAAGTAACTTTTGTACGGATTTTTGTAAAAAAAATGGGATCCATGCAGGTAGAATGCGTGAAGTTGAAAAAGTCGCGTTTCAATTATGCTCTTATTTTAAGAAAGAATTTAATCCTTCTGTTATACCTCATGAAAAAATATCGAAGATTTTGATCAAGCTTGATTCCAATCGAATAGTTCGTCTCAAGAGTCCTGCAAGAAAATTATATGAAGATACTAGGGGGAAACACTTATATCTTTCTCCGGTTTCATGTGTTGGCAATTCTGATTGGGCTTTATCTTTATCTACAACGGAGATTATGTTTAAGGATAAAATTCAACTTCAAATGGATATGGTTACTGAAATAAGGGAAGAATGGATTACTGAGATTTTGGCAAATAAATTAACCACTCAGAAAAGATCTTTTCTAGACCAGAATACAAGAAAAGTAGTGGTAGAAAACTATCTCAAACTGGGTATGCATAAATTAGACCTGAAATACGGATACGACCCAAGCAAGGATGATATTACTTCTGCCTATGCAAATGAAATTCTCGCTGGAGTACTTGTTTTAAAAAATTGGAATGAAGAAGTACTTCAACTTTTAGAACGGCTCAAATTCATGGAAAATATGTTACCAGACTACAATATTCAATCTCTGGATGAAGAGGACAAGATACTGATTATTGAACAAATTTGTTCCGGAAGAAATAGCTGGAAGGAGATCAAAAATGCTGAAGTTATGCCAGTAATTTCTGATTACTTAGGTTTGGAAAAGATCAATGTGATGAAGAAAATTGTACCAACCAATATTATTTTTGGTAAAAATAATCGTAAAATTAAACTTTTATATTCCAAAAATGAGGTCAGTTTAAGAATTAAACTTCAAGAGATTTATGATGTTGAAGTGCATCCAACCGTTGGGTTCGGAACCTGTGCAATTGTTGTTGAAATCTTGGCTCCTAATAATCGAGTAACTCAGCGGACTACAGATATTTTAGGTTTTTGGAATGAGTCTTATCCCATGATAAAAAAAGAACTGGCTGGCAGGTACCCAAAACATGAATGGAGATAAATCAATTGAAAGAATAATGAGAGATTTATACTTCCTGTATCTCTTTGCTTTTAATCAAAAAATTCCTTTAAAACCTTCAACAAGAGGAGATTTTGGAGAGTGGATAGCACTTAAGATGTTAAAAAAGAAAGGATTTAAATGTATTCATCGAAACTGGAGAAGTTGTTCTGATCGAAGAATGGAAATCGATTTAATTTGCGTTGACCGTCAATGTTTAGTTTTTGTTGAAGTGAGATCCCGCTCTGTAGATACAATGGTTTCAGGGTGGCAGTCTTTGATGACTAAGAAGAAGCTTAAATCATTGAGAAGGGCTTGCATGCTGTATTTGTTTGAATCGAAAAAAGATTTCAATAATCATCGTTTGGATGTGGTTGAAGTAGATATTCCTACCAAAATGAATAAGAAAATAGATTCTTTTCACCATGAAAACATTGCCATTTTGAAGACATAATTACATTTTCAACACCTTTTAATATTAATAGATCAATTTTAATGGAACCCCCTTCTTCAATCAATTCAACACCTCCTACAATTGTGGTTATATTCGGTGCCTCTGGAGATTTAACTGCGAGGAAGCTTGGACCCGCAATTTTAAATTTGTCAATGGATTCTTTACTTCCGTATCATTGTTACCTGATTGGATATGGGCGTAAGGAAATTACAGACATTGAATTTAGAAATTACATCAAAGAGTCTACGGAGAAACATTCAAGACGAAAAATTTCTGAGCAGACATGGAAATCACTCGAAGAAAATGTGAGTTTCCATGCTGGTTCCTATGATAACTTAGAAGATTTTCACTCACTTAGTGCTCAAATTGATTCTATTGAAAAAAAACTAGATCAAGCGATTCAATGTTTGTTTTATATCTCGACTCCACCAACTGTATTTAAACCTATTCTCGAAAATTTAGGAAAAAGTGGATTGGCCAAAAGGCACCATAACAAGCAGGTTGAATCCAAAGTAATTATCGAAAAACCATTCGGGCGGGATCTTGCTAGTGCGAATGATCTAAACGCGATTATTAATAGAAGATTTTCTGAGACTCAGGTTTTCCGTATTGACCATTATTTGGGTAAGGAAACGGTACAAAGCTTGTTAGTTCAGCGTTTTGCTAATTCAATATTTGAACCCATCTGGAACAGAAATTATGTCTCTAGCGTTCAAATAACGGTGTCCGAAAATTTAGGTGTTGAAAGCAGGGGTGGATATTATGATCGAAGTGGGGCTCTTAGAGATATGATCCAGAATCATGTCATGCAACTATTGGCGCTCACTGCAATGGAACCACCATCTTCTCTTGATCCAGAATCAATTCGAAATGAAAAAGTGAAAGCACTGCAGGCTCTTAAGCCTTTAGTTGTCTCAGGGGATAATTCAGAAATTGTTCGGGGAGTTTATTCCCAAGGCCTAGTTGATGGCGAAAAAGCAATTGGATATTTGCAGGAAGAGGGAATTCCTCAGAACTCCATCACAGAGACCTATGCATCTCTATGCCTTCAAATGGAAAATTGGAGATGGAAAGGTGTGCCCTTTTATCTTCGGTCTGGAAAAAGATTGGCGATGAAAGCCAGTGAGATTGTGGTTCAATTTAAGAGACCACCTGAAATACTCTTTGGAAAAGATTCTAAATATGCATTGAGTCCTAATTTGTTGGTAATACGAATTCAACCCAATGAAGGAATCACCCTTTATTTAAACTCTAAGACTCCAGGTTTGGAAACTCGACTGCAGCCGATCCAATTGGCTTTTGGTTATGAAACAACTTTTGGTTCTAATACACCAGAAGCATATGAGAGACTAATTCTTGACGCATTGAATGGTGATGGCACACTCTTTATTCGAGGAGATGAGGCTGAAACATCGTGGGGTTTACTATCGCCTGTACTGGATTATTGGCAGAATCAAAACTCGAAGGGTCTTGAAAGCTATGCAGCTGGAACTTGGGGTCCAATTTCTGCCGATAAACTACTTTTGTCAAGGGGTCATGAATGGCTTACTGGAACCAATTTTTGCTAATGAAAAATAATATGATACAATATTTATTCCTGTTTCTCATAACCATGATTACTGTAAAGTCTAAAGAAGTTTCCGATATTAATAACACAAGCTTGGAGGAAGCACAGGAAGTTGCGATTCTTGGCGGCGGGTGCTTCTGGTGTACTGAAGCCGTTTTCGAAAAAATCGGAGGGGTGACTGATGTTGTTTCAGGTTATGCAGGAGGTAAGTCGAAAAATCCAACCTACAAGGAAATCTGCACTGGCAAATCCGGGCATGCAGAAGTAATCAGAATTACTTTCAATACGAAAGTATTATCCTATACCAAAATCCTTGAAATATTTGGAAAGTGTCATGATACAACTACCCTAAATCGACAAGGTGCAGATATAGGAACTCAGTACCGTTCTACGATTATGTATTTAAACGAAACCCAAAAATCAATTGCTGAAAAATGGAAGCAAGATTTTAATAAACGCCTCTCTTCACCAGTCGTTACGGAAATTGTAGAAGCACCTACATTTTATGTGGCAGAAGAATATCACCAAGACTATTACGCTCGGAACCCAAATCAGGGATATTGTAACTTTGTAATTCGTCCAAAGCTCAAGAAGCTCAACCTAGAATAATTTCGATGTGTAAAGGTGGAAATTTCTTCCGCCTTTTGGATCGATTTTTTAACTTACCCTAACTCTTCTGGAGTATGCATCTTAATCTGTAATGAAAACAGCCGTTTACAACCATTGGCTATTTTTTGATAATTTAATAAGTTTCAAATTCAAGAAATCAATGAAGGTTTTAGCAAGACAATCTCAAAAAACTTTTCTCCTATTCATTTTTATTACTGCCTGCATTATTCACGAAGTTGTTGGACTGGTGTTTTTGTAAATTTATTATATTTTAAATTTATTATAGTTTTATGAAATAATGTACATTTATATGTAAGAGGCTTATTTATCTAATGATTATGATTTACGCAAAGCATTATACAAGAATGGTATGCGTAATATATATAGAATAATAAATATTTTTAAAAATTTAAATTTGTTAGAAATTACAAAACTTTTAAAAAAATAATTATTGCCAGAAATAAAAAAAGTCATTAATAAGATAAAATGAAACCATTTACCTCAACCAGACTGTGTATGTGGTTTGATGAACAAGACTGCGATGCCATGCAAGTTTTCCAGCTTTTTGAAAATATCCCTGGAATTTCTTTCTTTGTGAAGGATTCGAATCATAGACTTCTCCACATGAACAAGAGGTTTCTTCCACGCATTGGGGTTGCGACTAACGATGAACTTTATGGAAAAACTGACTTCGATCTTTTCCCTCCGAGACTGGCTGAACATTTCCGGAAAGATGACAAAACGGTAATGGAGACCAAGCAGTCATTGCTTAATATTTTGGAGTTGGTTTTTAATAGCCAAGGACTCCCCGACTGGTACCTTACGAACAAATATCCACTTGTAAATCGAAGTGGAGATGTCATTGGCGTTATGGGAACGGTAAGACCCTATGGTGATAAGCATCCAGCAAACAATCAGGAATTAAAATGGGAGAGAGACGATGAGATCGGAAGAGCAGTAAGCTACATTCGTGAGAACTTTCGTTCCAACCTCGAAATTGCAAACCTAGTAGATATCTCAGGTTTAAATCACAGAAAATTACATCGTGGTTTTATTGAGCTCTTTGGTGTGGCACCGATGCAATTTATTACCAAGACCCGTATTGAGTCAGCATGTGATGATCTTTTGACCACCAAAAAGAAGCTTTCTCAGATTGCAAAGGATAATGGATTCTATGATCAAAGCTCTTTTACCCAGCACTTTAGGAGGCAGATGAAAATAACTCCTTTGAAGTACAGGAAACAAAAAGGTTTTACTTAATTGCAATTAGATTGAGCTTGAGAAAACCTTAATCCTCCGAACATATACTTCTGAATATTTCTCCGCGATCTCCCACCAATATTCCCCTGGGCTATTTCCTTCAGGAACCGGAGTTAACCCCTCTTCCAAGGCACTTATTGCAGATTCTCCCTCAGTGGTTAAGATTCGGATCATAACATCTACTACTTCGGGAAAAGCATTAAGAAATTTTTGATTGGGATCGGCTTGGTAATTTGAACTTGGATGGGAGGTAGCAAAATACTCATAATCGTGATTAGTGAGGTCAAGTCGTGGAAAAATTTGTTTCAGAAATCCAGTTCCTTTGCTGTTTTTATCGATAATATATGCTCTAACCCCAAAATCGATGATGTTACTGGCTAGGGAAAATCCTGTGGGTGATTCTCCATCGCTCGCTTGAAAAATAGGATTAAGAATATTCTGAGGTTCTCGTGGTCCATTGGATCCAGAAAGATTATAACCTCCATCATCTGGATGTAGATTATAGCCAGCCTTAAATGTATTTTCGGTATTTACATCTGCTCTAAATAATTGATATCGGGCCCGGGAAGTAAGTGAAGCCGTTAGACCAAATCGAACAATCTGATAAGATACGGCTCTGGGACCTCCATTGTTTTTAATGCTTGGATCCAGTTCCGAGGATTGGGTGAAAAATCGAAGCCAAGTGCCTGCGACTCCAAACCTTGACTCCAATAAAGGACCCTGTCCGTTTGCATCCATTAGCGGATCTTGAGAAGCAGTTGGCCAGTCATCTTTGAAAAGGCGCTTGGATTCTTCGACTGGTTTTTTATTCGTATTGACTGTTGCCACTTTCCATTGACCACTATTGGTTTCGTCGTTGAGGATTTTCGCGGCCATCCAAACATTTCCATCATTCCTCGCAATTGCACACTGTAAGTCTTCTTGCACTCTATCCAAGATAAACTGAGCAATTTGGTTTGTTTCCAGATCTCCAGACGCCTGGGTTTGAGTAGATACAACTTGAGAGGTTATGTTTAAAAGCATTGCAGCAAGTAAAGCTGTAACGGAGACGGCAACTAATAATTCAAGAATGGTAAATCCCTGGGGAAACACTTTTTGAATTTGAGTTAGTTTAGGCCGCATCCCCTTTAATAGATACGAAAAGATTTTCATTTATATCAAACGAAATTTTTACTTATTCCCATTTGCTCTCCCATCTTCGCGTACAGTTCAATTTCATTTTTTGATGTCTCAATGAGATCTTGATTCAACAGAATTTTATCTTTTTCAAAAAGAGTTAAGATACAGGATCCCCCAAAAGAGAAAAACCCAAGCTCATCCCCTTTTTTTACAAAAGTTTCCTTGTTGCCAGTGTATGTAACCGATCCAACACAGGTTGCACCAATTGCAAATTGGGCAACGGTACCAAAAGACTCGCTTTCCAAATAAGAAAGATATCGTTTGTTTTCCCAGAAGATGGAGATTTTTTTCCTTAGAGCGATTGGATTTACCGAGAAAAGTTTTCCGTTTATAAGATCAGCTGTCTGAAAGGTTCCATCACACGGGAAATGGAACCGGTGATAATCTACAGGGCAAAGCCTACTGATAATCAATGACCCATTTTCGTATGGTAAAGCTCTTTCTTTAGAACCAAATAGGGTGGAAAGATCAAAGCGCTGCCCTTTAACAAAAATACTTTTTATGTTTGAAACATCTTGAAAACCAAAGTGACGACCGTCCGCAGGAAAGATGACTGTAGCATTTGAGGAAGCAATCGGTCTGGCACTGGGTTTTAACCGCCGGTAAAAGAATTCGTTAAAAGTGGAAAAGGAGGAAGTCGGCTGCAGGAACTCGCTTTCATCAACCTTGAATTTCTGGATAAATGGAAGAATTTTCTGCTTACTTTTTGGGTTATTTGCTGAAACTCCATACCAAAAAGAAAAAACCTTTCTTTTCGCAAGGAACCATAAAAAAAAACGACCCAAAAAATGGTTGTAGGTGAACTTTAGCCACTTTTCCCCATAAACATGTTCAACTTCAACTTTTCCAGTTGAGCGGTTTAGGTACTTGATTGATTCCATTGTGTGGAGGCAATCGACCGAAAGGGCAGAAAGGGAAGAGTTACGCTTTCTGAATTTTGCCCGCTTTGATTGCTTTGGCAGAAACCCAAAGCCTCTTCACTTGACCCGAGGCTAGCTTAACTCGAACTCTCTGCAGGTTGGGTCGAAATTTACGCTTGTTATTCTTAACCAATTGTAAACCAATTCCACCAGCTTTCTTGCTGACACCTTTATAAATAATTCTGCCACCTGTAGTAGGGCGTTTTCCAGTTATTGCACAGATTTTTGACATATCAAAATTTGAGTAGTGATGTAAAATGGACGATTTCGAAGCCACTGACAAGCGAAAACCTTAAGGGTTTTTCTTATATTCCATCATTATGTCAGATCCGTTTTCGTGTTTAATAAAAAAGGCTGCATCCACACCATAAGCTTTTAAAACCCCCAACGAGGCATCAAATCCAAGTACTAAACAAGCAGAAGCAAGGGAGTCAGAAGTCATCCCATTTTTGGCAATAACCGTTACTTGTGACCTTGAGCTTATTCCGATGGCCGTTCTTGGATCTATGATATGAGAATAAACGGTTCCATCCACTTCCAGAAATTGCTCAATATCCCCGGAGGTTGAAACCGAACAATTTGATAGTAAAAGTTTGGGAAGTTGATGGTGTGATTTACCTCCCACATCAACGGACCATCCTTTTTTTCCTAAAGGTGGCTCTCCGATCACTAAATCACCCCCTGCATCAATGAGGCATCGTTTAATGCCAAAATCCTTTATGACAGATAACATTTGGTCTGCGGCATAGCCTTTGGCAATACCTCCAAGATCTAAAACCATGGCGTATTCAACAAGTTGGGCTCTTTTTTTCCTAGCATCCAAAATCAGTTTCTCATAACCCACCCTTCTTTGGGCATTTAAAAGCTTTGGCTTGCTTGGAAGGGCTTTTCTGAAACGTGCAATCCTCCAAAGCCTTGAAAAAGGACCAACCGTGATATCGAATGCACCTCCAGTTTCCCGGGCTAATCTTTGACTGGCAGTTAATACCCGAAACAAATCTTTAGAAATAGGGTAAAAGTCTGAAGATCCCGAATTGCTGGATAATCGAGATAGTTCACTATCGCTCAAGTAGTCGCTTAGAATTTGATTTAATCGATGGGCTTCTTCAAAAGCTTGAGTTGCCGTATTTCGACCAAGTTCTTGATCAGGATGGTCAATCAAGATAGTAAACTCTGTCCCCATACAGCTTTCGGTAAATCTTTGATATTCGAAACTACTTTTGGCCTTTCCCCACATTTCAGAACCGCCAAAAAGCAGTAAAATAATACTTAAAAAATAGGAAGCTTTCAATTTCAGATCACAATAATACCAAAAGGTATTATGGAGCAAATTTTTCTTCTTTACTACATTTCATAAACCCAAAGCTAAAGAAATTTCTAAAGATGAACCCCAGTGGCCATCAAAATTATTTTTCTGACGAATCAAACTGAAGTTGAAGCCAAATTAAATGTATACAATTTTGAAAAACTTCATTTACAGGCATATGTTTGAATCTTAGTTTTACTATTTTTTAAATGAACCCCAAAGCTGCATTTTTACCATTAAACATGAAATATCCTTACAAACCCCTCGCTCACATCTTTCTAGGTTTATCATTGGGTGTTATTCCGTTGATTTCAAAAAAACCCGACCGTGCTGTAGAGTCTGTTGACGGCAGTGTTTATCAAATAGGTATGTTGCCGAAGGACCTTTATAAAAAGTTAGGTTTTAAAGCGGGTCTTTCCAAAGATAAATTTATTGCATTTGATGAAAACATTTCGACTTCAGACTTAACTTTTGGAATGATTCCCGTAAAAGGGGGCACCTATTCCATGGGAAGTTCGCTTGATGATAAAAATAGGGGAGATGATGAGCTTGTAGCTCGAAAAGTTAAAGTTTCAGATTTCTGGATGGGTAAGCATGAGCTTACCTGGGATGAATATGAACTTTGGATGATTAACCTAGACAAAGATAATCGGGATTACAATAAACTTGAAACTACAGCACAAGATGAACTCGCTGACGCAGTAACCAAACCAACTGCGCCCTATACTGATATGTCATTTGGTATGGGTAAAAGAGGGTATCCTGCCATCTGTATGACCCAATTATCAGCAAAAATGTATTGCATGTGGTTGAGTGCTCGGACGGGAAATTTTTACCGTCTTCCCACCGAAGCAGAGTGGGAATATGCCTGCAAGGCAGGGACTACAACATCATACAGCTTTGGGGACGACCCAGAAGAGTTGTCAGAACATTCCTGGCATCTTGACAACAGTAGGTTTCAGTACCAGAAGGTTGGGCAGAAAAAGCCAAACCCACTCGGGCTACACGATATGCATGGCAATGTTTGGGAATGGGTCCTTGATCAGTTTACTCCTCCAGAAAAGAAAGCCCCTAGTAAACTCTTAGTGAATCCTATTTCCATACCTACATCTCTCTATCCAAGGGTTGTGAAGGGTGGGTCTTGGGATGATGGTGAAAAGACTCACCGCAGTGCCTCCAGGATGCCTTCGGAAGAGTGGTGGAAAGAACAGGACCCTCAATTACCGAAAAGTGTATGGTATCATACCGATGCAATCTTTGTTGGTTTTCGAGTCGTTCGACCCAGAGAGATTCCAAGTCTGGATGAGGTTGAGAAGTATTGGCCTTCAGAGAAAGAAATTTTGGCAATACCGACCCGTTAATCATTTGTTTCTTATAAAGGAGTTGCGAATTTCAAAAAAAGGGCACAAGTTTTTATGTGCTCCATGATTGTTCCTTCAGCCAATTCCCAGTCTAATTGCAAAAAAAAAGGTTTTGCATTGGTACTCGCTTTAGCTTTGCTAAGCCTAGTTTTTTTATTGGTTATATCCTTGGTCAACCTTGTAAGCACGGACTTGAGCCTGGTTGAGGCAAGGAAAGAAAAAATTCTAGCCCAAGCCCACGCTCGCATGGGTATGAAAATTGCCATGGGTGAGATTCAAAAACATTTAGGTCCGGATATGCGAATCTCCGCAACTGCAGATTTATTGGATGAACGAATTGAATCCGGTAAGAATTACGAAAATTCTACTTTCTCCAGAAGTCAAAGTTCTAACCAAGGAGTGGATCTTAATGAGGATGGAAGAATCGATCCCCTCCCCTACGGGCAAAGACATTGGACAGGGGTTTGGAAGCATCGGGGTCGCGATCGAGGAGTGGATCAAAATAAATTAGGGGCAAGACCACTCCCTGAAAATACTGATACCGGTGATTCCCTATCTGAGTATGTGATGGCAAGTACCGAGTTTGACCCTCATCCGGCTATTGAAATAGCCTGGTTAGTGAGTGGGAATGAAGGGTTTAATCGAAAACTTTACTTTGGGAATAATCCGCTCCAACTTTTGGAATTTGTCGAAATACCAGATGGTAATCTGTGGGATACCGATCAATCAGATAATGGTCGCAGTTTTGTAAAAGGCGGTATCTACGGAAAAGATGAAAATGCTTGGGAAGATTATTCCTCAGCATTATTAAATTCTCCCTTAAAAGGATCCGGGCTTTTGCCCGAGTACAACCATCCAATTTTTGAACTGCCCGACCCTTTAATTTCCGATGATGTCGAGTGGATGCTTGTATCTCCACTACTCAAGAAAGATTTTGATCCGAAAAATTTTGACCTTTATAATCCTGAAACTTGGGAAAATGATCTAAGTTCCGAACCAGTAAAAGCTAGGAAAACTAGAGTTCAGCATGAAGTAGAAGGTAATGATGAATCCCAATATGGTGCTTATGCCTACTGGGTTGGAGATGAAGGGGTTAAGACAAAAGTCAGTGTGCAAAATCCGTTTAAAGAAGATTTCAGTCCACAACTTGAGGGGGAACGAACCACGACTCAGATTCAAAAAGATAACCTAGCGGTTGCTACTGAACCCAACCTTTCTTTCAGTGTAAATACTGGTTCTCTATATAGCGGTTTTGGCATCGATTGGATCGAAACTACTAGCAAGAATAAAAAGAAAGATATTTTATCTTTGGATACTTTATCTGCACTTTGCGATTCCAATTCTGAAATCAGTGCCCATTATCATTCCCTCACCACGGATTCTTTTGGTGTACTAAGTGATGTTCGTACAGGAGGGCTTAAGCGGGATTTAAGTAGTGCATTTGCCAATGAAGAAGATTGGGGCAATCTTCAAGATTCGGTTGCAAACGCTTGGGCAGATGACTTTGGCAATTACATTTATAAACATCGCATCTTTTACATGAAAAGTGTTCCGCTAGGAATTAATGCGAAAGAAAATGATTGGCGAATTGGCAGTGATCAAACCCTTTTGGAGGAACATGGAATCTTGGCGGGTCCGAGATGGACAACGATGGGCTCATTTCATAATTTATACCTTGCTTCTAGTTATGGTGATATTACCCCCG
>DEYT01000147.1:0-1191 GCA_002364975.1 Opitutia bacterium UBA3151
GCAACCTTTAGGGATATCACCGGAGCGAAATACCCTAAGAAAATATTGGGGGGGAAAACCAAGCCTCCCGCGGGAAAGTCTCTGCTTCCTATCTTTAAAGGTAATGAACGGGAGCCACACAAAGAAATCTTTTGGCGTTTCAACCGTGCTAATGCTGTTCGTCAGGGTGATTTGAAAGTTGTTCGTGCAGGAAAGGTATGGGAACTTTATGACCTGCAGGCTGATCCTACTGAAGTAAATAACTTAGCTGAACAGATGCCGGAGAAAACGGCTGAACTTTCTAAAATGTGGGAAGACTGGAACGAAGAATGCAAAAAAAGACCTAAATAAAAAAGATATGAAACTTAAATACTTCATCCTACTGCTGGCCTTCTCTTCCAATCTTTTTTCTGTATTTGAAAAACCAAATATTGTAATCCTCTATGCGGACGATATGGGAGTAGCCGATGTTTCCTTCGGTGATCCGAAGGCCAAGATTCAGACACCACATCTGGACAAGTTAGCATCGCAGGGTATGACCTTCACCGATGGGCACAGCTCTTCTGGTATCTGCACTCCCAGTCGATTTGCACTTCTGACCGGGCAACACCACTGGCGTCGCTTCCACGGCATCGTGGGTGCCTTTGGCGGAACGGTCTTCAAGCCCGAGGAATTCACCATCGCCAAGATGTTCAAGAAAAAGGGCTACCGCACGGGTTGTTTTGGAAAGTGGCACCTCGGCTGGGACTTCGATGCCATACGCAAGCCTGGTGCAAAAAAAGGAGATCCCCGTGCTGAGTCCTATGACTGGACCAAGCGATTTTCGGACGGTCCGATCGATCAGGGATTTGATTATTATTTCGGGGACGGCACTATCAACTTCCCTCCCTACTGTTGGATCGAAGGGGACCGCTTCGTTACCATTCCAACCAAGCCCGTCATCAAGTCCAGGCCCCTCGCGGGGGGAGGCAGCTTCCGGCCAGGACCGATGGCCGAAAGCTGGAACCCTTACGACATCCTGCCTACCATCACCCAAAAGACCATCGAGTGGATTTCGAAGCAGAAAAAGGAGCAACCATTCTTCACTTACCTCGCCTTCAATTCGCCTCACTATCCGATCGTCCCGAACAAGCCTTATCACGGAAAATCGAAAGCCGGTTACTACGGGGACTTCGTCATCGAGACCGACGCCATGGTGGGCAAGGTGATGAA
>DEYT01000147.1:1587-21763 GCA_002364975.1 Opitutia bacterium UBA3151
TTCGAAAGACTGGAGGAGTTCAAACAATGGAGCTCAGGCAAGTATCGTGGCGTCAAGCGCGATGTCTACGAGGGAGGACACCGTGTGCCCTTCATCGTCAAATGGCCTGGTAAAATCAAGCCAGGCTCGTTTTCCAACGAAGTGGTGAGTCAGGTCGACCTGGCGGCGAGCTTTGCCAAGATCATTGGACACCGCCTCGGAAAGAAGGAGGCTATCGACAGCTACGATCTACTTCCGGTCTTCAAGGGGGAGAAGTACAACAAGCCTTTGCGCGTGGCGACCGTGCAAAACACTTCTCCTAAAAAGTTCGCCCTCCGGCAAGCAGATTGGGTGCTTATTGATGCCCCGACCGGAGCTGCTAGAAAAGAAAAATCAGCCTACCTCAACCATTTTGGTTTGGTTCCTTACGGACAAGGTCATGAAGGTCTGTTATTCAACCTTAAGAAAGATCCGCGTCAGTCTGAAAATCTGTACAACAAGTATCCCGATCGCGTTCAAAAAATGAAGGCTCTCCTTCAAGAATATCTGAATGGAAAACCCTGTGCTCCAAGAAAGAACTAGAAAATTCAAATGCATATTAAAATTACCTTTCTTTTTTTTGTTGGCTTACTTTGCTTGAAATTAGTGGGTCAAGAATCCAGCCCAATCAGAATCAAACATGAAAAAGGTAGGTATTGGCTGGCCAAGCCCGATGGCAAATTATTTTTCGCCCACGGAATTACACATGCCCGTAACCTACAAGGCCAACAGGAATTAAATAAATTTTCTAAAGCCTGCAAGGAGATTGGATTTAATGCTTATGGATACGGTTGCCCGGAAGGTTTACGCAACGACATGCCTTTCGTGGAAAGTTGGAATCACTTAGTTCCTATGTCCTATTACCGCGAGAAAGGAGCCGTTCAATTTGTCGACATTTTTGATCCTAAGGAACAAGCCAAACTCATTAGTGGAATTAAGTTTATTTGTCTCCGCAGTCGGAATAATCCAAACACTATAGGATATTGTTGGACCGATTTGGGTTCGTGGCCTTTGGAAAATCCTTCGGGTAAAAACTGGGTCGACTATATCCGAAAGCTTCCTGAAGATTCACACGGTCAAAAAGCATATCGTAAGTTTCTTTCTTCCTGGAAAGGAAAAACCGGTAAAATTCAAGATCTCGCTTTCCTTCGGTTGATCGCCAGGGAATATTTCCGAATCGTAGGTACAACCCAGCGAGAATTCACTCCAGATCACTTGGTCTTTGGGGAACGTTTTGCCTTTAATACCCTGGTACCCGAAGTCTTTGAGGAAATGCTTCCTTATGTCGATGCCATTGCCATCCAACCCCCCTTTCAGTCCCATTTCCCCAAGGAAAAGTTCGAGGAAATTTACAAACTTAGTAGTAAACCCATCCTGATTTGTGACTTTGCCGTGCGATTTTTAGACGGAGATAAAAATATTAGCGGATGGAAACCGGAACCCAATTCAATTGCCGCAGGAAAAGCCTATGCTCATTACATCATGCAGGCATTCGATACGGGTTATATTGTTGGTTCATTTTGGTGCAACCCCTTGGATTCTGGGCGAGGATTTGGAAATACTGGAATAAAACAGGGCTTTTTCGGGGAAAAATTCACCAATCGAACCGGATTGCATGACTCAGTCCGTGAACTTGCTGGTTGGATCAATCAAAGGACACCGGCAAGACCGTAAGCTCTTTTAGATAATTCTCTTACGCAGTTCCCGAAGAATACCCAAGTATTCTTCTTTTACTACCTGCTCAGCTTGGTCAAAGGAGATGACTACCCTTTTGCGTTCCTTTTTTTCGGGAAAACTATTTAGGATCTTTTTTACTCTCATCGAATAGATCCTAATTCTCTTTCCATTTTCAGAGGATTTGAAGTCGTAGTACTTAAAGTTTAACGAGCCCTGCAATCCTGCTTCTTCAAAAGCTTCTCTTTTTGCCTGGATTCGATCGGAACGTTTTTTCGCTCGATTTCCCTTAGGCAAAATCCAGGACTCTCTTTTACGGCTAGTAACAAGAACAACTTTAGCAGTTTCTGTGTAAGCAAAAACCCCGACTTGATAGTCTTTGTTCTCTTCATGTACCAATCTTTGATGATTTTTCTGTATTTTTAGCATAATTATTTTTTGTTTTTGAGAAGCCCCACCACGAGATCCTCGATAATTTGCTGAACGCTTGTATCCTTCTTCACCGCATAAATCTTCAGTTTTTTTAGAACCGACTCCTCAAGACGCAAAGATGTGTTCTTGCGTTTTGTCTTCTTAATACGGGGTTTAGAAGGCATAAAGAAAACATTATACATTGACGTCATAAAGTCAAGAAGTAAAGAATTCAAAAATCTCGAAGGTGCTTCACCTATAAAGAGTAAGGCTTCAATTATTGACAGTATTCAACCAAATAAGCAGGGTATATAACTTTCATTTTGCTGTGTGAAAGTCTTAATACAAAATCTTCTTGCTTTCTTTGTGCTTGGTACTATCTCCCCCTTGCCATTTGTATCAAGTGCCCGGACTTTTGTGGTCTCCCCAAAGGGAAATGATGCTCACAGGGGAACCTTCGAGGAACCCCTTCGGACCATATCATCCGGTGCCAGACGGGCGAATCCCGGAGATATTGTCTTTGTTCTCGAGGGAACCTATCGGGAGCGTGTTACCCCGATGCGAGGCGGGGAAAAAGGGAAGCGGGTGATTTACCGAGCGGAACCCGGAAAAAGAGTCTACATAAAAGGTTCGGAGATTTGGCAACCTACATGGAAAAAGGAAGGGGATGGCATTTATTCTGCAGAACCAGCAGATGATCTGTTCAATGACCGAAGTGGCGAGTATTTGGATGGGCACAACCCCTTCATGATCGAACTCGCCTCCACCCCCTATCAGAGGGAGGGAAGAAAAGAAGAGCGTCGTCGCCAGGCAGGTGATCAGAGAATTCATCATGCCGACAAGCGGATCATATTCACCTGCGGTCAGATCTTCGTTGAGGGTAGACCTTTTCAAGAAGTTCCCCTCCAAGAGGAATTAATTCCGGGGTCATGGTGGTACCGTAAAGCTCAAAATCGAGTCTACATTCATTTTGACAAGCTTGATCCCAGTAATCTCAAGGTTGAGATTACCACCAGAAGACGTCTCTTTGCTCCTATTCGAAGGGGTTTGGGGTACATCACCGTGGAAGGATTTATTTTTGAACACTGTGGAAACCAATACCCCACCGACTTTTGGATCCAAGACGAAAACGCCCAGAAAGGAGCGGTGGGTACCGAAGCGGGACACCACTGGATTATTAGGCGAAATGTCATTCGATATTGTAAAACATTTGCCATTGATTGCGGCCGGGTAGATCAACACTCACCCACTCGATCAACCTCATTCGACAACCTGATTGAAAAAAATTACATTATCGATAACGGATCCGCCGGAATCCTGAGCTACGGATCACGCGATCTCACCCTTCGGGGAAATGTAATCCTTCGAAATAATTACCTGAAATTCTCGGGGATTAAACGATGGGAACAGGGGGGGATTAAATGCCATAAAATGGAAAATGGACTGATTGAGGGAAATTACATTGCTTACAATCACCATTCTCCTGGGATTTGGCTAGATAATGAGTTTCCCGATAGCCGAATTTCGCGAAATGTCATTCATGACAACGGGACCCAAGGCCTTTTTCTGGAAATGAGTGATTATGATTTCGACAGCATTCTAGTTGATCAAAACCTTATTTTCTCCAATGCCGAAAGTGCGGTGTATATTCACGACGCATCCGGAGCCACTTTTGCCAACAATATATTAGCTTCCAACCCGACCCGGGATTCAAATAACAGAGCCATTCAGATCAAGCAGGTATCCAAAAGAACTAGGAGCCAAAAGCATTCGTTTTTTAACAACTTAATTATAGGTAATTCCCCGAATATCGAGGTGAACTACCCGGCATTTAAAGGTGGCCCTCAAAAATTCGACCATAACCTTTACGGTGTCGAGATGAAGGAACGCAATTTTGTGATCAATGCCTTTAGTGACCAACCCACTCCATGGTCCAGTGAAGCATTTACAAGAAGGATTCTAGAAGATTTAAAATTAAAAAAGATGCCCACCTCCTTGGTAAACAGCGAAAAAAGAATCGCCCTGAATTTTCAGGAATGGAAAAAATTCTGGAATCATCACCAAATGAAGAATGACCAAAAAAGCCAGTTCATTTCTGATATAACCATCGGTTACAAAGCCAATTCTCATGTCCTCACAATTGAACATTCAGCCGGTTCCCAATTAGGAGACAGTTACCGAGCCAAGGCAGAGAAAAGTTTGATTTTTGATTGTATCAAACAAACATTTCTTGAAGATCCACCCGGACCTTTCACCCATGCTATGTTACCCAGGGAAAGTTTTAATGCCTGGAATGGCTTACCCCATTTTTCTGAGGGCGATCTACCTAAGAGAGGGTGGACTTTGCTTGAAGGAGATTGAAAATAAAGTCTTCTTTTTAAATCAATCGTAAAAGGAATTCCTTTGTAAACATGTAAGAATGATGAAACTAAAATGTGAGTGTATTTTTCCTCTTATAATCTTCCTTCTTTTTTCGATCTCGGTTGATGCCCAAAGAATCTCCTCAATGCCTAACCTTATAATCCTGCTCGCCGATGACTTGGGATACGGAGAATTAGGATGCCAGGGAAACCGGGAATATCCTCACGAGTGGCTTTTTTGGAGACAAAGCCATAAAACTGCCTTTCGCGTGGGCGACATGAAAATTCTCAGGCAATCATCCAAAAAATGGGAACTATATGATCTTGGCAAGGATCCCGCAGAGACCAAGGACTTAATTTTGGACCAGCCGAAACAATTTAATTTACTCTTCGATGGGTGGGAAAAAATCAACGGCAACATGATAGATCCACATTTTAGATAAGTTTGGGAGCCCATACTTCCTTTCGATTTCTTCAGCAAAAAAGCAGTGTGACCTTGGTTTTCATCGTCATTTAGCATAGAATATTTCATCTATGTTATTAAAAAAGAAAATAGAAAGGCGTAAATTTTTGTATGGGTTGGGTGGTTCCATGCTCGCACTGCCCCTGCTTGAAATTAATGCCTCCAGTCCATCGTTAATTCCGCCCAAGCGAATAACTGCTACCGGGATTTTCTATGGCTTTGTCCCAGAAAATTTTCATCCTGTTGAAACAGGTTCGCACTTCACTACGCCTGAACTGCTCAAACCCCTGGATTCCTATCGGCAAGATTACACCGTTTTTTCCGGCTTGGATCACAACCTTAGCGGTGGGCATAACGCAACCAAGTTTTTTCTTTCCGGGATTCCCACCAATCAATCCAAGGGGTTCGCCGAGGCCAATATTTCCATGGATCAGAAAGCTGCTGATTTCGTCGGGAAACAAACCAGGTACTCATCCTTGACCTTGGATGCAGATCGGGGCAACGAACACTCCCTTGCGTGGACTCGGAATGGCAATGCCATCCAACCGATTCGAAGCCTTGAAAAGTTGTATCGCCTGCTTTTTCGAAAGGAGAACTCAACTGATCGAAACCAGACCGCACGCACCCTTGCCGATAAAAAATCCATCCTCGACCTTGCCAAGCTCCAAGCCGATGACTTTAGGAAAAACCTAGGAACCGAGGATACCCAAAAACTGGACCAGTATTTCACTTCCGTTCGTGAATTCGAAAAACGGATCGACCAGTCAAGCCTCTGGTTGGATCAAGAAAAACCCGATACTGACTACACTATACCCACGGGTGCCGACTCGCTGACTCTGCATGACCGCACCCCCCTCTTTTATGATTTAATTACCCTTGCTCTTCAAACGGATTCCACCCGGGTGATTAGCTTGGCATTCACAAATTTAGGAAAAGAAAATGGAGGTATTCCGGGGGTCACCCAAGGATATCATACCCTCTCCCATCATGGTCAGGTACCCGATGCCATTGATGAGCTTTCACTGATTGAGACCTTTCATGTATCTCAATTCTCACGCTTCCTTGGTAAACTGAAGGATATTAAAGAACCCAATGGTGCCACCCTACTGGACAACACCATGGCACTTCTGGGAAGTGGAATGAGCAACGCCAATTCTCACAGTAATCGTGACTTACCCATTCTCCTTGCAGGTGGCGGCTTCAAACACGGGCAGCACATGCATTTTGCCCGTTCCGGCAAGCAATCCACCCCACTTTGCAACCTGTATCTTTCCATGTTGCAGAATTTCGGGTTGGAAGTGGATCAATACAACACATCATCTGGTACGCTAACCGGGCTTGAGAAGATCAGCTGATTCCGATCCATGGCAAAGGACATGCCTCCAACCATAATTGCCATTGCCCTGTTTTTCTTTGCAGGCACCTGCAATGCAATAGAGAAGTATGTCGAGCTGGAAAACTCGGTCTATCAATTCACTCAAGAATATTGCATTAAGTGCCACGGTCCAGAAAAGCAAAAGGGGGATCGTGCCTTCCATCAACTTTCCAAGCTAGTCTCCGGGAAACAAGTGGTTGACCTCGCAGATGATGAAACCGTTTATCTGCTGTACGATCTCCTCGATCAACTCAACCTTGGTGAGATGCCGCCCAAGAAAGAGGGAGTAGCCCAACCAAAACCTGATGAGACCAAGCGGGTTATTGGCTGGTTGACAAAAACGCTGCTCGAACTGGAGAAGCAAAAGGGGCCTAAACAAACCGTTCTTCGTAGATTAAATCGCAGGGAATACCGTAATACCATGCGAGACCTACTCGGATTGCAGGACTTAGCTTTTGACTTCACCGAAAATTTCCCGACCGATGAAGAAAATCATGGTTTTACCAATGTAGGGGATGCACTCAGTCTTTCAGATCAACATCTGAATGCTTACCTCGAAGCGGCTGACCGCTATCTTAGAATGGCGTTTCGCTTCGAAGAAAAAACTCCTTTTAAGAGCGAAGTCATCAAACCAAATGAATGGGGATATCCCAGCAAACAGGACAAAACCCCATGGATGTACCGGGTATACAAACCCAATCAATACCTTGATTTTGCCGCCGGTAAAAAACAGATATCTGATCATTTCGATTTGGGTACCTTTCCCCACGACTGGTACAGGAAAACCAAGGGCATTCAAACTCCGGGTTATTATAAAATCGTAGTAACCGCTGAGGCGGTACGCCGCTTAACCCATCCATACGATCCGAGTATGATCCCTACGAACCTGAAACCTCCCATGCAGTTAGCCCTATTTGTTTCAAGGGGAAACAGAGGTTTAGCTTCAGATTCAGAAAAATCACGGTCCAAAATTGGCCTCTGGGATTTGGCAGATCATCAGCCGAAGAAATTTGAAGCTACCGTATGGTTAGACAAATCAGATGCTCCCTTTCTCAATTGGGATAACGGACCAGGACCTTCTGATTATTGGATGCGTAACATTTGTGAAAAGTATCACACCGACATTGAATTTCGGGGAAAGCAGGGATTTCATGCCTGGCATATTATTGGTAAAGATCTGGTGCCTGGGCGGGTCGTTTCTGATGTATGGAAAGGACCTTTGGTTAGGTTACATGAACTCCGCATTAATGGGCCGCTCCCTATCACCTACCAAAGTAAAGCCCAACAGGTTTTCCTGAATGGTGAACGGGACCTGTCCAAAGTAGATTTGGGCATTGCTTTCTCTCGCTTTGCGAGTCGTGCCTTTCGTCGCCCTGTCACCAAGCTTGAGATCAAACCCTATTTGGATATCGAAAAAAGAGCCCGGCAAACTTTAGGCCGTAATCCTCAGGAGGCTTTCTTCATTGCACTCAAAGCCATGTTGGTATCCCCAGACTTCCTGTACTTAAAAGAAGAAAAATCAGAATCAGGTAAATTGGCCCCTTTCGAAATTGCCAACCGTCTTTCCCATTTCCTTTGGTCATCATTGCCCGATCACACCCTATTCATGAAGGCCAAAGAAAATAAGCTTAAGCATCCACAGGCAATGAAGCATGAAATTATGAGGCTTTTGGATGATCCTAAGAGTGAATCCTTTGTCCATGGATTTGCTGAGTCTTGGCTTCGTCTGGATAAACTCGGCACCATGCCTCCAGCCTCTCAAAAATTTCACGAATATTATCGTTACGGATTAAAAGATGCCATGCTTGAGGAAACCCACCAGTTTTTAGCTCACGCTATGGATAAAAATGTGCCCATAACAGACTTCATTCATTCAGGTTATGGATTTATTAATCAGGATCTGGCCCGTCACTATGGAATCGAAGGAGTCGAAGGGGTTCATTTCCGAAAAGTATCTTTTCCGGAGAACAGCATGCGGGGTGGACTCATTGGACAGGCAAGTATCCTCACCCTCACCGCAAACGGGGTGGATACCTCCCCGGTAATTCGAGGGATTTGGGTATTGGAAAGTATGCTTGGTACTCCCCCATCTCCGCCCCCACCCGATGTCGAACCGATCAATCCGGATGTGCGCGGAGCCAAAACCGTAAGAGAATTACTCGAAATGCACCGCTCCGTTCAAGCCTGTGCCGATTGCCACGCGAAGATCGACCCCTTTGGCTTTCCCCTTGAGTATTTTGACCCAGTCGGTGGTTACCGTCCCACCTATTATCGTTCACGACTCTGGAAAAATAACACCCAAACCACCCAACGTTTTCCAGCCAAGCCCATTGATGGGTCCTCAACCCTGACCTCCGGAGAAAAAATTTACGGACCTAGAACCTTGAAAACTGCACTGATTTCCCGAAAAAATTTATTGGCCCAAAACATTGCTGAAAAACTCATTATTTATGGAACGGGTAGAATGATTACTCTTCAAGACAAGCAGGAAGCTGAAGCCATTGCCCATTCCATCCTTACTGAAAAATTAGGATTTCGAGACCTGATCATAAAAATTGCATCCAGCCAAGCCTTTGCCCGAAAATAAAAAGCCTCGCTTTGCAGTCGACCTACCTTCTTGCCTCAGCTAAAGAAATTCTTTAGCTTTCCCATGAAAAGAATATTTCTCCTCCTCGCTTGCCTTGTTAGTTCTTTATTTGGCAAGAATACCTTCACACCGATTACTGACCCCGCAAAACTCCCCAAGAATGCAATTGCTCTTTGGGAGGACTATGATGCCCGGACTGAAGATCTCGAGGTGGAATTCATTGAGGAATGGAAAACTGAGGAAGTCACCACCCGTTACCTGACCTACAAGGTTGGCCGCTTCAAGGGAACCGATTCCCGGGTTGCCGCCTATTATTCATTTCCGAATAAGCCTAGTAAGCATCCCGCCTTCGTATGGAGTCACGGAGGTGGGCAACGTGCCGAACGCACCCGAAGCGTGTATTTTGCAAAACAAGGATTTGCAAACATCGACATTAATTGGTTGGGGCGCCCGGTAAAGGAAGAAATTGAAGCCAATACCGACTGGGGAAAAGTGGATCCCACTCAGGGTCCACGCTTTTATTCCAAAGCCTTGCGCAAGGGCTGGAAGGTCAACCTGCAACCCGATGAATTTTCGATCGATCCGATTCCCAGCCCCCGTAACTCCAATTGGATTCTTCTTTCGATGGCGGGCCGGAGGGCGATTACTTTCTTGGAGAAGCAACCCGAGGTTAACCCCGACAGAATCGGATTCACCGGCTTTTCCATGGGGGGGATGATCACTGCCCTCACCGCAACCGATCCCCGGCTCAAAGCGGTCGCTCCATTTGTCGGTGGAACTGGATTTAAATATGTGGATTTCCCCGGTGGAATTGTCGGAAGCAGTAAACGCTCTCAATTTCAAAATCTTGAAATGTATAAAGATGCAATTGATCCGGAAGCTTATTGGCCTCGTGTGAAATGTCCGGTCGCCTTCATCACTTCATCCAACGACTTTCATTCCACCTTTGAAAGAATTTACCGATCGATGGATTTGCTTCCTCATGACAAGTGGAGAGTATCCTCCAATGTTCACTATAACCACGGTGTCGGACCAGAAGAATGGGCCCTACTTAACTTGTGGTTCAAGAAATATTTGGGGGATGAAAAGATTGTAATCCCGGAAACGCCACCATCCAAGTTCTCGATAGACAAAGGAATGGCCACCTTCTCCGTATCTCCAAAAGCAATCGACCGCCTGGCTGGAGTCAAAATCTACTACAGCTACGACCCCAATTCCCGCACCCGTTTCTGGCATCTGGCAAAGGCTAAAAAAGCGAACCGTACCTGGACTACAAATATTCCGGTCTATCCCCAGCTTCCGCTCTATGTTTTCGGGCATTGCCGATACAAGTTGAGTCAGGAAATGACTCTACAAGTTGGGAATTCCAAGACTTTCTCCATCAATTCAAAAGAAGCAATCCATGAACCGAACAACCTTGATTTAAAAGAATTGTCCAAACTGGCAAAGAGCGGACTGATCGAAGACTTTTCAAATGGAACCGCAGACTGGTCCAGCCGAAACGGGGACAGTATTACCACCTATAAATTTCAAAGCCCGATGATTCATCGATCCAACGATCAGGTCTTGGCCTTCACCATCGATCCAAAGGGTCGCGATCACATCCTTCGCCTACGACTGGGTAGTTCATTTCTAAGTCGGGAGAACAACATCGGTACCTTCACTTACCAAACCAAGGTGAACGGAAAAGGACCGCAACAAGTACTGATTAACCGAAAAGATTTTAAGAGTGAAAAGAATCTAGAACTGGAGTGGGCCAAGATTTCAACCTTTAATGTAACCCTGGTTGATCTGAAGCAGAATAAGGCCGTTTCTCTGACTGATCCAAAATCCCACTCCATCCTGACGAGGATCGAACTAATGGATCCTCATTCAAGCCAAAATCATTGAATTATAGGTGCTCCTGAAACCAGGTGTCAATATCCTCAATGATCGGTAAAAACCATGGATTGCGGTTCCAGCATCCATGCTTACCATCTTTGTAATGAGTCAGCAATTGGGTGGGCACCCCTAGTTTTTGTAGTTTATCGATCGAAGGATGAACTTTGGCAGGATCTTCGGTTCCACCAAATTGAAAAAGGATGGGTGGGGTTTGTTTATTAATATGAAGATGGGCATCCGCTAATTTGTAAAGCTCAGGCTCTTGCTTGACGGTTCCACCAAAAAGGTAAATCGCATTGGCCACAGGCTTGACTGCCGTAAGCGAACGTACCGCCACACTACCGGTTGAGATCTCCATCGGCCCGGACATGACCACAGCTGCCTGAACGGCGGAGGAAACCCCAGCATTACCACCGTTTCCGTGCAAAGACTTGACCTTGGTAGTCGTGGCAAGTAATCCTGCGAGGTGAGCTCCTGCTGAGCCCCCCACCACTCCAATTTTTTCGGGGTCAATCTTATACTTAGCAGCATGGGCTCGGAGGTATCTGACCGCGGCATGACAATCCTGAATATTGGCTGGAAAACGAGCCTCTTCTGCCAACCGGTAATCAATGGCCATCGAGACATATCCACGCTTCGCCATTTCCAATCCCATGGCCCGGAACTTCATTTTATCCCCCTTGATCCAGCCGCCTCCATGGATGATCAAAGCACCCGGAAATGGCCCCTTACCCTTGGGCATAAAAAGATCAGCTAACATTTTGCGAGGGCCATATTCAGCATAAGTGAGGTCAAGCATTTGGGTCACATTACTGGGAACTTGAACGCTTGGTTTATCTGGCATGGATTCGGGCCATTCAGCAGGTGGTTGAGCGGGAACCCCGGATACTTTCATGCGTTGAACATGGACCCCGCCAAAGCCAGTCAAATAAAGATCACGTAGATGGGTACCGCCAAAAGTACAATTCACCGCCCGCTCGGGACATACGATTTTGTCGATCAGCTTGCCCTTCGAATCCCAAATCCAAATATCTTTGGGTCCCGCACAATAAACATTGCCCGCTCGGTCCACACACATTCCATCCGCTCCCTTGAGATCGGGCTGACCATCGTCCATTTCTGCGAAGAGCTTATTTGCCTTCAAAGCTCCATTCTTGCCGACCTTAAAAGATAGGATCTTCTTTGGAACATATTCAGACACATAAAGGGTTTTCTCATCGGGGCTCAGGATCAACCCATTGGGGGTCTGTACCTCAGAAGCAACAATTTGGGCTTTGCCCTGCGGGGAAACATAAACGACTTCACCAGGTCCGGTTAGGGTAAAATAGACCCCGCCGTAGCGATCGACTACCAAGTCATTGGGTTTCCGGTGTTTATCCTGAGCCAAATCTTCCTGATAAAGCATGGACCCGTTGTTGTTTTGATCCAGGCATCGAATGGCACCTCTCCCATGATCCGCAAAGTAGCTCTTGCCATGATTGAAGAAGCTCGCACTGAACCGCTTTTCTTTAGCGAGTATATTCCACTTGTTTTGTTTGATAATAAAACGCTTCACCACCTGTGCTTTTGGATCCGGGACTGTCAGGTACCATCCCTGCCAGGAAGGTCCATCCGCCAATCCGAAGTCATCAGAAACCAAGCTAAGAGGAACCGATCGATCGACCGGGCTATCCCCAAATAACCGAACGGCTGATGAAAGAGTTAAAAAAATGAAAGAAGAAAGCTTCAATAAATTCATTTTTTGGGCTTGGGTTTTTTGAATTTAACCGGGCGTTTAAAACCGTCGGTCATGGGGGATGTTTCAAAGAATTTTCCATTATCGACCAACCGGGGATCGTTATTATCACCCAAATACTTGATCAAACGAGACCGAAGTTTTCTTACAGTTCCTGAATATTCCGGGTCTTGAGCAAGGTTTTTCATTTGATCCGGGTCCTTGTTCATGTCGTAAAATTCTTCTTGGGGACGCTTTCCGTAGGCATGATCAAAGACTGGTTTTACTTTGGAGTCTTTTCGATTGCTGACGATCCAAGCCTTAGTCGGACCGGCATCTTCATCCGACAAGGTTACAAAGGTTTGATTTTCCAGCAGGGCATAACTTGGCTCTTGGGGAGTATCGAGAAGATAGGGATCTCCGAGGGGCCAACGGTCTGGGCGAAAATTAATAATAAATTGATAATCCTTGGTTCGAATCGCTCTTTGAGGATAAGGCAGGTATCCGGGACGGGATGAAAAAACATGACGCTCCCGACCGGTGATTACTGCATCACGACTAGGGTCCACTTGGCCATCCTTTTTTGACTTCAGTACTTTCCACAAACTTCGGGCCGACATCACCTCGGGAACTTGAACCTTTCCCGCTTCTAAGAAAGTCGGGGCCAAGTCGGGAAGGCAGACGAAATCATCCACCACCCGGCCACCTCTCACTCCAGGCCCGGCAATGGCCAGGCAAACCCGGGTGCCAAAATCATAGAGGTTACACTTACCATGTGGAAAACCGGGAGGGCCATGATCTCCGCTGACCACGATGATTGTATTCTCATATTCCCCCACTTTTTTCAGTTCCTCGATCAAGATTCCCAAACCGGCATCGAAAGCAGCTATCTCACCGAAGTAATCGGCCAGATCCTCTCTGACTGCATGAACATCCGGCAAAAATGCAGGCATTTTACCTTTCAATTCGTCAGGATCGATCCCCCAAAGCTTTTTACCCGAGCCCTTGATCCATTTTCGGTGTACATTGGTGGGGCCAAACCAATAAGCAAAGGGCTGATCTTTCTTTCTGCCCTTCAAAAAAGAGTTAAAATTGCCCCTTACTTCCCGATACAATTCCTCTTTGGCATCCTTCACCGCGGTGCCTTTGGAAGCACGGCTGGAGACATATTGCGAAAAACCGTTAAATTTTGTACCCGACTTTACAAACGCATTAGCACTTCCCCCAATTCCGGCATTAACTGGACTACCCGGTGACCAAACCTTGTAGGTGTAGCCAATATGATAACCCGAACCTTTAAGCAACAAGGGCCAAGTTGGAATGTTCTCATCCCAAACCGCACCTTGGAGAATCGCACCCCGTCCAGTCTCCCAAAAGTTACGCCCCGAAAGAATTGAACTTCTACATGGCGTACAGGAAGGAGCATTCACCGAGGCATTGGTAAAAAGTACGCCACTTGTTGCCAGCTCATCGAAGTGGGGAGTCTTTGCCACATCATTAATCCCTCCAGCCCCTTCGATCTTGGCATAGATACTTGCCTGCCTACCCCAGTCATCTGCGAACACAAAGAGAATATTCGGCCGATTTATCCCATTGCAAGAAGCCCATGTCAGGAAAAAAGTATAGAAAATTCTAATCATAGAATACATTCTAATTCTTACCTAAAATGGTCAAGGGAACCCTTGCTTATTTGATAAGATTAAATGGGCAGAGGAGACTATTCAACGCTTTGCACGGTAACCTTCAGGTTATTAATCAACTCCATTAAAGGGAGTACCGAAGCGATGGTATCTTCCTCCAAGGAATCCACCGAAAAAGTAATCCGGTCTGCCGGGCACTTTACCAAGCCTAGTGCAGAATCAAGATTTACCCACCGGTCATCCATATAAAATTGGGTCCACATGTGATAAACCAACACATCTTTTTGATCTTCAAATTCATCGGCATAAACCAAGCCGGTTACCACTCTACTGGGAATGCCTAATGCACGTCCCATAGCAGCCAGCAGTACCGAATGTTCGGTACAATCTCCCGCTTTCTTTCTTGCTACTTCACTGGCAGTGGCAAAGCCAACTTCATAATTTTTGTTGGACATATAACGGAAGACAAATTTGGTAAGATTATTGGCAATCTCTTTGGGGGTCTTTGCCTTCCCTTTCCCCTGTTTGGCAAGTTTCTGAATGAGTAAATCATCCGAATTAAGGTATACATTTGCCGTAAGAAAAGGTTTCAAATCAATTTCCTTACCTCCTTTTTCCTGACGCTGATTCTGATCCACAATCACCCGTACCGAGTTGTCATTGATCTGCTCAATCTTCTGAGAGGAATCTTCAAACAATTTACCTGACCATTTTCCTTTGATTGCTTCCATGATAAAAATATTTTTTTCGCTTTTTGGTACTGCTGCATTCAGGGGAACGACAGAGCTCAACAAAAGTTCATGAGCGTCTTCATCCATCTTTTTGGCCTTCTTTTTCGGTACCTCAATAATGGAAATTTTCATTCCTCCCATGTTCATCTCGGTTTTGAGGGCAATACAGTTTTCATCAAACCATGACTTTGTAATCATGGATCCAATTGGACTTTTTAATTCCATATCCACCTCGAAGGCTTTAATCCTTTTCTCCCCGATTTGAATCGGTTTTTCCCCAAAACAAATAATATTTGCCAGTACCGGTTTTTTCATTCCCATGTCGGGAGAGTAGACTTTTAGTTCATAAGTTTTTCCAGCTTCCTGAAATCCATTTTCCAGAACCTGCTTGCGCAGCCCCCAACTCATACCTCCTTCCGGATCAAATGAATACCTGGTTTCCTTTCCTGAAATGAACTGTTTTTCATAAACGACCAATTCCTTCCCTTCCACTCGTCCTTTTTTGAGCATGGGAATTCCCGCCATTTTGGTCTCACTGGAAAAATCGATTAGTTCTCCACTTACTTTCTCCGTTGTTTCCTGTTCAACCGTAATTTCAAGACTCTGTCCCGCACGCTTGATCTCCATTACAAACTCATTCCGGCTTTTTATGACATCTCCATCTTTTTGCATTTCATCCTGAAAATAACCGACTTTCGCTCCACTGAGATAAACTTCATACCACCGATCAACCGGAGTGAATTCTGTTTTCGCCTCAGCAAAATGAGGTCCTGAAACCAAAAACAGGAGCAGTAAACTTCGCCACAATACAAAAGTTACAAGTAATTGAAAGAGTTTAAAAGTTTTCATACACATAAATGACTTCGCTTTCGATTTCTTACTTATTTACAAAGTTTGAATAAAGCACTGAATTAATCGCCTAACGGAAAACTTCTGGGCCAAAAAACCTACAGTCTAACAAACAACCCTCTCGTGGAGACTTTCCGCTGATAGAAATTAAATAAACTCGTTGATCAAGTTTTCCAGCATTTCCTGACGTCCACTGGCAAGACTAGGCTCACCATTAGCCAAAGCAAGTTCCTCGAGTTCAGCAAAGCTAGCGGTACCTGCTTCCACTTTTGCACCGATATCATTGTCAAAGCTGGAATAGCGCTCCTCAACAAATTTGCCTAGTCGGCCATCTTCCTGGATAGCATGAGCAATCTTGAGTCCACGGGCAAATGCATCCATGCCCCCAATATGGGCGTGCATTAAATCGATCGGTTCATGCGATTCTCGTCTACGCTTAGCATCAAAGTTCAAACCACCCGTGGTGAAACCACCCATTTTCAGAACTACCAACATAATCTGGGTGGTCATGTAAATATCGGTTGGGAACTGATCTGTATCCCATCCAATCAGAGTGTCTCCCGTATTGGCATCAATGCTGCCAAGTGCATCCGCATTGGCGGCTACCGTAAGGTCATGCTCCACCGTGTGGCCCGCCAAAGTAGCATGATTGGTCTCAATGTTTAATTTAAAGTGATCAAGCAGGTTATATTCGCGAAGGAAATTCAGGCAGGCCGCGGAATCGCTGTCATACTGGTGGGTGGAAGGCTCACGTGGTTTGGGCTCAATATAAAAAGGTCTGTCAAAACCAATACTTTTCGCATGATCCACAGCCATATGCATAAATGCAGCCAAGTGATCAAGTTCCCGTTTCATGTCGGTATTCAACAAGGTGGAATATCCTTCACGGCCACCCCAGAAAGTATAGCCCAGCCCGTCCAACTCTTTGGTTACCTCAAGTGCTTTTTTAACCTGTGCCGCCGCATAAGTGTAAACGGACGCATCCGGAGATGTGGCCGCCCCCTGTGCATAACGCGGATGGGCAAAAAGACAGGCTGTGCCCCAGAGTAGTTGGACTCCAGTTTCCGCCTGTTTTTCTTTTAATTTGGCCACCACCCGGTCAAGAGCGGCATTGGAAGCGGAAAGATCATTCAATTCGGGTGCAATATCACGATCATGAAAGCAGTAGAATTCAATCCCTATTTTATCGAGGAATTCAAAAAATACATCGACCCGGGCAATTGCGTTTTCAACCGAATCACTCCGATCATCCCATGGCATCTGAGCAGTGCCCTGACCAAACGGATCCGCTAATTCATTTCGCATCACATGCCAGTATGCCCCCGCGAATCTCAAATGATCCTTCATCGACTTACCCCCGACTTCCTCATTTGCATTGTAGTATTTAAAGGCAAGCGGGTTCTTTGAGCTAGATCCTTCGTATTGGATTTTATCGCAGTCGAAATATTGCATGGGAAAAGTTTGGCTGGGGGTTGGGGATTTTTTAAAGGGCAGTTTCTTACATTATGGGCTGTAAGATATTTTAATAACTACAACTTTTCTCAAAATTTATTGCTTTTTTATACCAAGACGAGAAAAAAATTTGGCTTCACTTTTCCCCGGGTGTAGCAATCCATTTTTAGGTTTTAAAAAACAGCAATAGTCGACCGTCGACCCAACTAGTTAAGCCGGGCACCGAGTCCACCCCCATAACCCGCGAGTTCAAGGTAAGCACGCCCGATGATTTGCCTTTCCGAATCCATCACTTCACAAGCTCCCTCCCAGTAGGCGTTGTCGGCTTGGTTCCCGTAGAACTCCTGATTTTCAAGCAGGGGATGCAGACGATAAATTTGCTTTCCCTTTTGTGGATGGGTTGCAGTGATCCGCACCCGGGTGGGATATGAAAGCTTGGTAACCGGGCTGGTCCATTCACCTTCTTCCTCCCATGAGAATTGATCTGCATACACCTGCTCAATCCCACCTTTTGGGTCAATCCAATAAACCGCAGACCATCGATCACTGGTGCCGTCATTTTTACGCAACCGATAAGCTTTGACCTCGCTTCCATCCTCTAACTGCATACAAGTCCAATCCCAACCAGCCAGTCCCTCACCCAACTGACTTGAAGAAATCTCATGATCCATCCAGGCAATCCCCTTCACCTCTTGTTTCTCGCCTCTATGAAATAGAGTACCTTGGGCTTGAAGGCGGGTATATGACCAGTACCAACTGACCGAGGCGGCCTCATCCCCTTTACGGCTCAAACCCCTATCCCCGAATTGAACAAGGGGCTTTACTGGGATAAGCGAAAGTTGCAATTTTCCACCATCTGGATACCGGGTGGTCAACTGAATTTCCTCCCTGTTCCCCTCCATACTTGCTTCAATCCCTCCGACCTTAAAATCCAAGCTCTCTCTGCTGGCAGAAGCTTGCCAGCCTTCCCGGAATACACGTTCGGTATGCAGATAACTTTGATCCTTTCGATCACTCAAGGCAGCATGAGCAAGGAAAAGTTGTTGGTTTCCAAAAGGAGTTGATTTCGCCTGCTCGTTTGTTTCCGTTGGATTTCCTGCAACTCGGAAAACCGTGGATTGAAAACCATACTCCTTACCTCCATCTTCGGTTTCCAAGTGGCCTACCCAATACCACCACTCTAATCCATATCCAAAATGGGCACCATGATCTCTGGGAAATAGAGGATTGTAGTCCGGGACTGGAACCAAGTAACCCTTACTGGAACGCTCTGGAGGCTGGATCCATTCCGTGGCAGATAGCGAAAGAGCACAAAACAAAATAGAGCTATAAAATTTCATCTTCTTCTAAAATTCCAGTAACTTGCGGAGACTACACCGGAGGCCGCTCCAACTAGAGCCAAGAGGATACCAAACCATAAAATACTCTGCAGAGGAACGCTCCAAAGCAAGGTCCATCCAAAAGATTGCACATTGATGACAAAAACCAACAACCAACCCAGAGCCAATCCGGTGATGGCTCCAGCCAACCAAGCGGCAAGCCCAATTCCTGCCCCTTCCAAGCCTGCTGCCAGAAGAAAGCGGAAAGTAGAAAACCCCAGATATTTCAGCGTTTGCCAAGTCTGGGTGGATTCATCAAAGATCGAAAGCAGGCCAAGAAGTAAGCCAGCAAAAGCAACTGCCAACCCGATCAAGCTCAAGGCATTGGTCGCTTGAAAAGTCTGTTCAAAAATCCCCAGCGCGACATCCCGAAGTTCCCTTTCATTCCGGATATCCAAGCCTGGGTAAGCAATTCGTAAACGGTTCCGGGTTTCATTCAGCTTGGATCGGTCATGGAGATACAAACTCACATTGACCGGCCGCTTCGAGCCTGTCCAATCCGCCCATACTTCAGTGGATATCGCTGCCATTCCAAACTCATTTCCATAGTCACAAAAGATTCCAAGAGGAGATACATTTTGCAGACCGGACGGGGTCTTCAACTCTACAATACCACCCGAAAGCACCCCAAAACGACGGGCAAAAGTCTCACTTACCAAAGCGGGCTCGGCCCCGGTTGCAAGTTCTAGTGAACCTGGTTTCTTTAACCAAATCTGTCGGGCCTCATTCTTCCAGTGATTCATATCCACACCTGCCAAAACCGTTACCCCTTTCGACGGCTTAACATAGCAGATCCGCATTACATCTGCGTATTTTATATTCGGATCGGTTAAAAGTTTATCCATCAACTCGGGATCTATTCCATTGATACTACCTGCCCCAGTCACCCCGCTCTCTGAAATGTAAAGGTCGGCTTGAAAGCGGACATCGAACCACTCTTCAATCGTATCCCGGAAGCTATCAATCATCTGAAACATACCCGTCACCATACTTACCGCCACCACCAATCCGGCAACCGCAAGTCGATGCCGGCTGGATCCATCCCGTAACCGGCTGCATGCAAGCCGAGTCACAGGACCGGTGCATGTTGGGAGTACCGAGCGTGCCAATAAAACTAGTACATGGCCGGACAGCAGGGCTGAGCCCAAAATCCAACACCCTGCGGCAAGAAAGCCACCCACGGGCATATTGGAACCAGCCTCCATCACAAAGGGAGGAAAGAACAAGGCAATCCCACCAAGCAAAAGAAGTCCGAGGCCAATTTTTGGATTTCTAAGCCAGAAAAACCCGGGAGACCAGTCCCCTCTTGCGAGAACTTGAGCGGGGGGAGTTTGAGTGGCATCACGGGCAGGGAGCCAACCGGCAAGTAAGCTGAATACTACACCTAAAACCATACCCACCAAAATATCCAGGCTAGTTAAATTTAGTGCTTCCACCGAGGTGGCAAAGTAAAGAGCGTTCACCGTATCTGCCAGCATACCCACTGCACCAAAGGCCAAAATTTGCCCAACTCCAACTCCAGCAATCGAACCCAATAAGCCCAAGACAAATGCTTCCAGAAGGTAAGTTATAAATAGGACTGAACCATCCACACCCAAAGAACGAAGGGTTGCAATCTCCGCCCGCCTCCGAACCACGGCGG
>DEYT01000147.1:22065-29649 GCA_002364975.1 Opitutia bacterium UBA3151
GCCCGCCTCCGAACCACGGCGGCATCCAATGCTTGAAGAATCAAGTAAGCACCTACTAAAATTGCGATTAAAGAGAGGATGGTCAGATTTAAACGAAATGCGGCCGTCATCGCCGCCCGGTCCGCAGCACGATTTTGAGTCGGCGATAGGGTTAAGTTCTGAGGTAATTCTTGTTCTAAACGATTTTCAATTTTGGCCAGGTAAGCCTGGTCTTCTCTTTTATCCAATTGATCGATCACCACTTCTACCCGATTTAACTCCCCGGGCCTGCTAAGAAGAGATTGAACGGTGGGTAAATCAGCCAGTACCAAATCATCCGGCAGCTTACCCTCAGGATCATTGAGAATCATCCTTACCCTCATCTTCGATAAGCGTCCGCTTGCAAGGAAAGAAATATCATCCCCCATCTTTACTCCCAGTAAATCGGCCCCTTTTTGTCCAACCCATACCTCATTCTCACTCCCTAACCAGTCATACCAATTCGCATCATCATCTGAGAACTTTAAACTTTCCTGAGCTAAGGTTGGCAGATTTCCCAAAGCAAGCAGGTCTAAACCAATCAGTCGGAGTTGTTTCTTGGCTGAGTTCTCCGCCTTTACTGCAGTCACCGACCCTTCGATGACTGGGACTAGGTGCCAGTCCGGATCCTGACCCAGTCGATCCAGCTTAGCTAGTTCATCCTCCTGCAGCCTTTGCACAGGTGACTCGATCAGAAAATCACTTTGTCCGGAAACCGCCTGATTAAAAAGCCCAAAGTTTGCCGAGGCCGACCGGCTTGCCTGACGAATTCCATTGAAGGCTCCCACACCAACCGCGACAATTCCTAGGAGGAGCAAATAATGCCCGATCTTGCTTCGCCAATGACGAAATGTGGTTCGGAAGAGTAACCACCGAACTAGTTGGATTCGGGCCCGAAAATGCATGAGCTTATTCAGCGATTAGGGACCCATCCTTCATCGTGATCACACGGTCACAAATCCGGGTGGACTCATGGTCGTGAGTAACCAGAAGAAGAGCTACCTCAAGAGTGGAAGATAAAGACTTCAATAATTCCAGTACCTGACTCCCGGATTCGGTATCTAAACTGCCGGTTGGTTCATCTGCCAATACCAAACCTGGCTGATGCACCAGTGCCCGGGCAATGGCGACCCGTTGGCGCTCTCCCCCACTTAAAGCATTCGGCAAGTGATCCATACGATGGCTCAACCCTACCTGTTCAAAAAGATCAGTCACACGCCTGATTCTTTCCTCTTTTTCAATTCCTACTAATTGGGCGGCAAATTCAACATTTTCAAAAGCGTTTAAAGTGGGCAATAAATGAAAAGACTGGAATACATATCCCATATTTTCCCTCCTTAGCTTTTCCAGTTCTCCATGTTTTAATCCGGTCAAATCCAAGCCGGCCACTTTGATTAATCCTTCGTCTAGGGGCTCAATTCCGCAAATGCAATTGAGCAAGGTAGACTTCCCACTCCCACTTGGGCCCATCAAACCCACTCTCTCGCCGGCTAAGATTTCGAGGTCGATTGCCTTGAGCACTTCCACTTGCCCAAAAGATTTTTGGGCACCAACTACTTCCAATGCAATTTTGCTTTTCTTTACTTTAGTTGAACCATTCAAGTCGTTAAGGATATGAAAATTTATCAAAAGCCCAAGACGAACCCGCATAAGAACTTTATTCTTTTCGGTTTTCCGGTTATTTGGATTAATTCTTATCTGACCAATACCATGAAAATTTAGGATCTTTTCTGCCATTTCCGCTAAATATACAGGAAAATAATCATTGGCTTACCGCATTCAAAAAAAGAAAAGCCAAAGCATTTGACGGAGCAAAAAAGTAGTGCTTATTTATCCCGATCAAAATCCAACTAAAAAAACCATTAAAATGCGCTTTTTTGTCCCCCTCATTTTTCTTTCTTTTTTCAAGTTAAACGCGGCAGAAAGCACATCGAGTTGGAATTGGCACCAACAGTTTCCCTGGGTCTACAGTGAAGCGGAATCCGACTGGCATTACTGGCATGCCGGAGCCGACGGACAATTTTATCTTTGGAAAGACAAGGACCAAACCTGGTATCGTTTTGACACTACTAAGTCCGTATGGATCTCCACCCTCTGGGACTCCTATTTTTCAAGTTCCGACAGTTCGAGCAATAAGGATGACAGTTCCGGGAATTACTCATGGAGCTGGTACGATAAGGACAGCTCCAAAGAACAAACGAGTGATACCTCTGACACTCTCTCCCTTTCTCTTTCCCACGACGGACTCATCCGGGAATATCTTCTCTATGTCCCCTCCTCTTACAGTGGAAGCACCCAAGTCCCTTTGCTCTTTAATTTTCACGGCTTTGGCGGAACATCCAGCAGTCATTTGAGTTCCGCGGACATGCGATCCCTCGCTGACGAGGAAAACTTTATCTTGGTTTACCCACAGGGCTCACTCATTAGCGGTTCCCCCCACTGGAACTCGTCTCTCCCCGGGGGAGACAACAAAAGTACTGCAGATGACATCGGCTTTGTGGACGCCATGATTTCTTCCATTTCCTCCACCTATCAAATTGACCCCAACCGTATTTATGCCTGCGGCTATTCGAATGGTGGCATGATGTCTTACTTTCTCGCGGGTTCGATGAGCGACAAAATCGCGGCCATTGGTTCGATGTCAGGCACCATGCTCGAGGGCAATCCAACCCCTGCCAATCCAGTGGCTATGATCAACATCCACGGAACCAATGATTCTGATCTTCCTTACTCTGGTGGAGATGGAAGTACATCCACGGTCGATACACTGACCTACTGGGCTGAGCAAAATGGGGCAAGCACCATTCCCGTGGTTAACAACCTTAGCTCGGGTAGTTTAAGCGTCGAGAAATCCATCTATTCAGACAGCAATGGAACCACTTGGGTGGAACACTACAAAGTAAATGGAGGCGGACATGTCTGGATCGATTTAGATATTAATGGCTCCAACGCGAACCAGTTGATTTGGGACTTTTTTAAAAAGCATGATCTCAATGGTCCCCTCATCAATCCCTGATCCACTTAACGCAATCATATCCGTACAGCACGCTTGCCCGAATTTAAAACTTCGGCTAAAGTAAGGATTTAGAATGAAATCGAAGCAGTCCAATAAACCGATTACCCGGGTCAAAAAACCAGAACCTCCCAAAAACAGTCCAGATTGGATTATTTGGGCGGCCTGGGCGGACCGCATCACCTTTGAGGAAATTCGTAAGGTTACTGGACTATCCGAGAGCAAGGTGATCGCCCATATGAGAAAGTCTCTCAGACCCTCCAGCTTTCGACTATGGCGTAAACGGGCATCCACGCAAAGCATCAAGCATCAAAAACTATTTCGCCACCGTCGAGATTATTCCCGGGACCAAGATTGATTGTATTCTTAATCCCATCTAAACCGACTTCTTTATTTCTTTTTTAATTCGGTCGATTAGGAACGAATTGGAGATACCAACCTCCACTCGTATAATTTTACCTTCCCGCGTGACCTGATAACTATTTAAGATTTGCTCCGTATTACTATCCTTGCCCGCTTTCATTTCCATCATTGCCAGGCCCCCTCGTACCATATTTTCAATTGGTTCTGAAACCTCTATGGAGGTTGTCTTCAACAAAGCAACTAATTTTAACTCACCATTTTGATCACCAATTACCATTCCACAGGAGTCTATTTTATCTGCCATCGATCTGCCCCATTCATTGAACTCAACAACCTCCATGACGTTTTTTACATTGGCGAAGAATAAAAAACCAGGATCTACCAGTAAACCAGTCAGGGATTGATGAATGGGATGAAGTTCGATGCTCTTACCAAAGCCGTTCGCAAAAAAAATGCCATCCGAGACATAATCACGATCGGGTCCAAAAATCATCTTCCCATTTTCAAGGGCAGTGAATGCCATCGGGCGCCTGCCCTTTTGAGAAGAAAAAATGGTATTCTCCCCTACTTTTGAACCTTCAATTGAGTCTTTCGATTGGGCAAACCCCGAAACGATTTCAGCATTAATTCCACCCTCTAAAATTCCAATTCCCTTATGTTTCTCTCCAGTACCAAACATAGTAAAACTGGATATTTTCATCGGATGAATCCCGTACTTTTCCTGTACCTTCAAAACTTTTCTCTGTACCTCGGGCATGTTTTCAAAAGCATCCTCCATGAAGATTCCAATTTCTGAATTCCTTACCGAATCAAAATTCATATGCATAATCCAGTTTGAATCTGCTGAAACCTTTTTAAGATCAAGCGGCTTAGCACTGGCAAAAAACGGGGTAGAAATCAGTGCGAGTGCGTAAAAGATTTTCATAATTATGGTGAATATAAAATGGCGGACTTTTTAATACTAGAACTAATTTTTGGAATATAATTGGGGTCGATTTAAAACTCTCATGTCACTGGCTCAATATGTCGAGATTTTTAATCTAAGAAATCCAGTGGTCAGGCTTCCAAAAATAATCCATTCGGTAAAGCTTTCCTTCTTGATTTTCTAACTTCGGCTTCGATTCAAGGAGCTTTCTCCGAAACTAGGGCATCATAGATCAATCCCTTCAGAGCCCACTCCGTGTTAAAAGTATAAGGCATTACCTGCTCCAGAGTAAGTACCACCAGATCATCTTTAGGAGATATCCAATAATGAGTACTCGCCGCTCCGCCCCAGCCATACTCTCCTACTCGACCATCCGGGTCCCAATCGCTCATTTTCACCCGTACCGAGAAACCGTGCCCGTACCCAACTCCTTCACGAACCTCATCTCCGAAAGTCACCCACCCCGCTTCTTTAGCAACTTGGTTGGTGGTCATTAACTTCACACTCTTTTTCTTTAAATACCGTTTCCCTTCGAACTTCCCTCCGTTTGCAATCATCAACAGAAAACGCATGTAATCCGATGCGGTGGAACATAGCCCACCCCCGCCGGACTTGAAAGTTGGGTTTTCCAGATACCGACTGGTCTTCGGATCATCCTTCAAAGTTAACTTTCCCTCCTTATACTTATAATTTGCTGCAAACCGGCCGACCTTACCTTTGGGAACATAAAAGTCAGTGTCTTTCATCTTTAAGGGCTCAAGGATACGCACCTTGAGGAACTGATCAAAGGGTATACCCGACGCCACTTCCAATACGCCCCCCAATACATCAGTCGAACATCCATAGACCCAGTCCGAACCCGGGTGAAAAACTAAAGGAACTTTACTCATGCCATGGACCATGGGGATCAGTTTTTTGTCGCGGTCCAGCACACCAGCATCCCGGTGTGCCTCTCTGATTTCTTTCTGGGAAGACCAACCGTAAGTCAGACCCGAGGTGTGCCTAAGCAAATCCGCAACGGTAACCTCCCTTTTGGGATTAACCAGACCACTTCTACCCAACACCTTCATTTCTTTAAGGGATGGAAAATACTTGGAAATCGAATCATTTAAATTCAATTTACCGTCCTCCTTAAGCATGAGGGCAGCTACCGAGGTAATCGCCTTAGTCATCGAATAAATTCGGAAAATAGTATCCTTCTCCATCGGTAAATTTTTCTCCCTGTCCCTCAAACCGTAAGTACCAAAATGAGCGACTTTTCCTTTTCTGGCAACCATCACAATGCCTCCAACCAATTTCTGATTGGCAACTAAATCATTCATCTTGGTATCAACCCATTGTAATTTTTTGGAATCCATACCCACGAACTCGGGTGTTACCGTCTTGAATATTTCTTTTTCGTTTTCTCCAAAAAGAAAGCATCCGAAGCCTAAAAAAAAGGAAATAAAACTAAAATACAATTTCATGATATTTTACTGCATATTCGAATTCGAATCTGGCACCTTTTTACCCAAACAAAAGTGTAAATTTAGAAGAGATCATTTGAATTCTAGTTGATTTGGTCGATCGGAATCGCATTTTTCTCCATTAATTCTTCAAATTCTTTCAGACAGGATGCATGTTCCAAATAAATCTCCGACATTAGGGCTAAGATAGCCAAATCCTTTTGCTCAACCGGAACCCTGACATGGAACTCATAATCTTCCCGCCCTCTTGGACCACCCAAGTCATGAACCTGTAAACCAACCCCACCATGCTTGTCGACATAAGCAACCACTTGTCTTACCGCCGAACCTTCCGCGCCCACAATCGTTCTCGATTCTTTCCAATCCCCATGACGCTCACAAAATACATGATGACGCTGCATCAAATCTTCAAACCCACTTGCACAAGATTGTCGCTCGCCATAAAGATTATCGAGTAGGCTTAATACCAACTTGTCTTTCCAGTCCACAGATATCGAAAAATAAACATCCGAATCTTGGACTTGGGTGGGATCACCCTTAAAAAAGACAAGGTTACCATCCCTTTCGATTCCCGCATGTACCTGAATGTGGCTAGAGTCCTGAAAGACTCCAATCTTTTGGGTATGTTTCCAATTTTTCATCAGGCTAAACTTTCATCCAATCGAACGCTGAGGTTCAAGAACTAAAAAAAATTTTAAATCTTTAACTACCGCCGAAAGGAAAGCTATCCGCTCAAGTTCCTAGACAACTAAAAGGTTACCCAATAAAGAATCCCCAGAAGAAAAAGGTTAAACATGATCTGCTTGTAATCCCCAATAATTGCATGAGTTACAGCAGCCCCGAACATAGTGAGCATAAGAAGACAACCCGAGCAGATCAGGAAGGGAAAAGTTGAATCGATTAAAAGGAAGGGGAGAATGATCCCAATTCCGCAAATCACTTCCAGCAGAGCGATCGATCGGACAATCCTCGGATTAAAATATTTAACCCAAAGCATGCGCTTGGCGAGGACATCGATGGGTTGGAAAAGCCGAAAAGTTCCTCCAATTGTAAAAACTAAAAAAAGCATGAACGTCAGCGAAACTTGCAGGATGTTCATGCTGGAATGTTTAGGCGGTGGTTAAAAGCTGGCTGCTCATGTAAGATATGGCAACGCAAGCACAAAGCAAAGAGAACGAGGGTAGCATTCTGAAGGGCTCGCTCTTCAATCGGATGTGGGTGATCAGAGCCGCAGCCATAAGGATGGCAATGCCGAGGGCTCCTAGACGAATAACTTCTAAATTTTCATGGAGTAACATGATCGCAAATGAGAATTTAAAAATACCAACTAGGTCGCGTAACCAATTAGGCAGATTAAAGTTTTTGAATTCATCTTTGATGTTTTGGTAGCGGATGCCCCAAACAAAAATGATGGAACCAAAAACAAGGATAGAGATTAATTCGAGGGCGAGCTGTAATGTGATGTTCATACACTCAACATCCACTAAAGGGAAGATCTCGTAAATCGCAAAACTAAGCCTTTACCGGGGAAAATAAAATAGGTCATTTCCAGTTTTTACTTCATTTCCAGCTCTAAGAGATTACCTGTAAGTTTTGCTTTTACTCAAATTAGGCCAAGGATTTTTATTTTGCGGGATGCTATATCCTGGCAAGATATCTTCGCTTTTAACTGGTTTTGAAAGTATATTCTGCTTGAAAGAATCATCCTTCAATTTAGTTTTTTTTATTCAACCTATGATTACCTATTCACAATACCTCCAAGAGATTGAAGAACGAAAAGTTCAAGGATTGAGCCCCAA
>DEYT01000147.1:30047-34097 GCA_002364975.1 Opitutia bacterium UBA3151
GATTCGATTGACTTCTTTGTTTTTAACACCTTGCCGGGAACCACCAGTGCAGCCGCGGAGAAGGCTTCCTTTTTGAAGGAAATTATTCTGGGTGAGTCCGTCGTGGATGAAATCACGCCTACATTTGCTTTTGAATTATTATCCCACATGAAAGGTGGCCCTTCCGTAAAAGTACTTCTTGATTTAGCCTTGGGTGAAGATACTGAAACTGCCGAGCTCGCAGCGGAGGTTTTAAAGACCCAAGTTTTTCTTTATGAGGCCGACACCGATCGCCTCGAAGAAGCTTTTAAATCAGGAAATTCAATTGCTAAGGATATTTTGACAAGTTATGCCAAAGCGGAATTCTTTACCAACCTCCCGGAAGTGGAAGAGGAAATTGAAGTGGTTACTTATATTGCCGGAGAGGGAGATATTTCAACCGATTTACTTTCTCCGGGTAAGCAGGCTCATTCCCGCTCTGATCGGGAACTGCATGGAAAATGTTTGATCTCAGAAACTGCTCAAGTAGAAATTACCGAACTCAAGGAAAAACACCCGGATAAACGAGTAATGTTGATTGCGGAAAAAGGCACCATGGGCGTGGGCTCTTCCCGTATGTCCGGGGTGAACAATGTGGCCTTGTGGACCGGGAAACAGGCGAGTAAATATGTTCCCTTTGTTAACTTTGCCCCGATTGTGGCGGGTACAAATGGAATCTCTCCCATCTTTTTAACTACCGTTAGTGTGACCGGTGGGATTGGAATAGATCTTAACAACTGGATCAAGAAACTTGATGAAGATGGTAATCCAATACTCGATGACAATGGGGATCCGGTTCTGGAACAGACCTACTCGGTGGAAACCGGAAAGGTTTTGACCATCAACACCAAAGAAAAAAAATTGTATGAGGGAGACACGGAATTGGCTGACATCTCCCCTGCCCTTACCCCTCAAAAGCTTGAATTTATCAAGGCGGGTGGTTCTTATGCCGTTGTCTTTGGTAAAAAATTACAAAGCATTGCCTCCGCAATTCTAGGGCAAGAATTAGAACCTGTATTTGCACCGGCTCGGGAAATTTCCCATCATGGACAAGGTCTCACCGCAGTGGAAAAAATCTTCAACAAAAACATGGTGGGCGTGAAAGAAGGATCGGTATTACATGCCGGGTCAGATGTTCGCGTGAGGGTAAACATTGTGGGTTCTCAGGACACCACTGGATTGATGACTTCCCAAGAATTGGAGGCTATGGCAGCTACCATAATTTCACCCTCTGTGGACGGAGCCTACCAGTCCGGCTGTCATACCGCATCAGTCTGGGACAAAAAAGCTCAGACAAATATTCCCAAGCTGATGAATTTCATGTATGACTTCGGCCTCATCACCGCACGGGATCCTAAGGGTGAATACCATGCGATGACTGATGTGATCCACAAGGTATTAAATGACCTTACCGTGGATGACTGGTCGATCATTATTGGTGGAGACTCACACACCCGGATGTCGAAAGGAGTTGCTTTTGGAGCCGACTCTGGAACCGTTGCCTTGGCCTTGGCAACCGGAGAAGCAACCATGCCGATTCCTGAATCGGTCAAGGTTACCTTTAAGGGAGACTTAAAAGACCATATGGATTTTCGGGATGTGGTACATGCCACCCAAGCTCAGATGTTGAAAGAATTTGGAGACAATGTATTCCAGGGGAGAATTATAGAAGTCCATATTGGTACCTTGCCCTCCGACCAAGCCTTTACCTTTACCGATTGGACCGCGGAGATGAAGGCAAAAGCATCGATCTGTATTTCCCAAGACGATACCCTGATTGAGTCCCTGGAAATTGCGAAGAAAAGAATTCAAGTGATGATCGACAAGGGCATGGATAATGAAGGTCAGGTACTTCAAGGACTTATCAATATCGCGAACAAGCGAATCGGAGAAATTGAATCCGGAGAACAACCCGCCCTTACCCCGGATGCCAATGCCAAATATTTTGAGGAATTCGTGGTCGACCTCGATCAAATCAACGAACCGATGATTGCCGATCCTGATGTAAACAATGAAGATGTTTCCAAGAGATACACCCATGATACCATCCGGGCCGTTTCTTACTATGAAGGCACCAAAAAAGTCGACCTCGGCTTTGTCGGTTCCTGCATGGTGCATAAGGGAGACCTGAAAATTGTTTCCCAAATGCTCAAGAATTTAGAGAAAGAAAAAGGACAGGTTAAATTCCAGGCTCCTTTGGTGGTCGCAGCTCCAACCTACAACATCATCGACGAACTCAAGGAGGAGGGCGACTGGAATATGCTCCAAAAATACTCCGGCTTCGTATTCAATGATGATGCTCCCAAAAATACTGCCCGGGAGGAATACGAAAATATGATGTATCTCGAGCGCCCCGGGTGTAATCTTTGTATGGGCAATCAGGAAAAAGCCGCTCGGGGAGATACCGTGATGGCTACCTCCACCCGTCTTTTTCAAGGTCGTGTAGTGGAAGATTCAGAACGCAAAAAAGGAGAGTCTTTACTCGCCTCCACTCCGGTGGTGGTTCTCTCCGCAATCTTGGGAAGAATCCCCACCATGGACGAGTATGAAAGTGCAGTCCAAGGAATCAACCTTACCAAGTTTGCTCCTCCGCTCAATGCGATGAGCAACTGAGGCTTCTAACGAATCTTACAGAACTATTTAAGTGCGGATAATTTCTTCCGTAACTTACCTGCTTGCTTCCCTTCAAGAACCTGCCAGCAAGCCAAACCATTTCCGACCAAGTCGAATTCGTTGAATTCCCAGACTACTTTCTTACCCCTGGTAATTTCAAAAATTTGCGGATTGTCAGGCCCCGCATGACAATTACCCACGATAAAATTTCCACTTTCAGTTTCCTGCAGGCAAGTCATCCATTTTAATTCGATATCCGTACCGGGCACCTTGCTCTTGATTTCCCAGACCACTTCTTTGTTAGGAGTCACCTCGACCACGCTGTTCCCACTACCCGATGCGATCAAGGTATTACCGTTTTTCAAACGGATCGCCCCATACACTCGGGTATTAATTAAATAGTCCCAGACCACTTTTCCGTCTTGATCATACTCCGTGACCACCCCAGGTTGTTCCGAGCAAACCAGCAAAGTGCCCTGTGGGGTTGCCCGGGCCCACCGGGAGTTCATGGTACCCCCTGGCTTCAGATCAAAAGAACTGATTAACTTACCTGAACGATCCACATCAATGACCCGACCCACACCACTCTCCACAATCTGAGTATGCCCATTCGCCAGTCTGGAAAAAGCATGTACATTCACGCCTTTCCCACGATTTCCATTGGCAGTTGCACAGTCGTAATCCATCACAATTTTCTTACCTAGGGTGATCTCCTTCACATCCTGCCAGGTCTCATGAAACAGAATATTTCCATTTGGTAGCATATGCACATCGTGGTGCCCGGCATGGCCTTTTTCTGGGCCGGATGTCTTGTGGGACCAAATCACATCCCCATTGGCTTCGGTAATCGCGATAATATTCTTACCATAGGATGCACTCACTAAAACCAAGCGGTCCGCCTGCAAGAAATGAGATAAAAAAAAGGAAGCTAGAAAAAAAAGAGAGGATTTGAATATAGAATTCATTGAAAAAAAGGTTGGGGATTATGGGGCTGTAAACCATTTTGTTTGTTTTAAAATAAGAAAATAAGCAACTCATCATTTCTCTACGGATAAGCAACAAGCATCCTTCAAAATCTTAATTTTTTGGAAGAGTTACTTCATTTCGGATTGATTCTGGAACTCACTCTCAATTTTCCATTCGATTTAATCCGTTCCTTTCTGCTTTTGAAATTGTTCTTTCATTTGTCTTTTCAAAAAGAGAACAAAGCTGCCAAGAAACAAATCATTTAAACGGACGCAGAACTAGCTGATTTTCATTACCACCCGATCATAGCCAACTTGTCGAGTGAAGGATTCTTCCCTCTCGATTCGGGGATCAAAAGAAATCAGATCAAGCCTATTTACCTTGATAGATAAAGCCTTCAACAGGCAACGGATAACCAATCTGGCTTGTGGGGCACCCAAGCAATGATGAATT
>DEYT01000043.1 GCA_002364975.1 Opitutia bacterium UBA3151
CCAAACTTTAAAATGTAGGAACGAAAAAATCTCCATACTGCTCTGATTGTGCCTTCTCCTGAAAAAGTTTTGCTCCCCTGCTCTTTCTTCATTTGAGCCCAAAGATTCGAGTAATGTTCCATACGCTGTGCTCTGTCATTCCAATCTTGATAACTGTAGTGTTCAAGTAAACCGCTTAATCGAATGCTTGATCCATGCAAGCTTACGGATTCATGAACATCACGATCATCCATCTCCCAAGAGTCGGCACGAAAGATTCTTAAATTCCAGTCAGGAAACCACTCACCATGTCGAATCTTTTTTCCTAGAAAGAAAACCATACGATTAATTTCAAATCCTTGACATTTAATTTCATTGGAGAAAATAGAGTTTAACTCAGAAGCTAATTCAGAAGTAACTACTTCATCTGCATCCAACCAAAAAATCCAAGGTTGAGTTGCTTCTGAAAACAATATCTTTCTTGATTCCGAAAATCCAACCCACTGTCCAGATATGATTTTGGCCCCGAATTGCTCACAAATCTCAACGCTTTTGTCTGTGCTTCCAGAGTCGTAAACTAAAACTTCTTCAAAAATGGACAAAGGGGATAAGGAATTAATTAAATGATCTTCTTCATTTTTAACCAAGATGCAGACTGAAATAGGTAGTTTTAATTTCTTTTTACTCATGGGAATCAAAAATATTCAAGTATGCACCTATTTCCTTTTCCAGAGATAAGTGCTTAACTGAATTTGCAATGATCGATCGATTTCTTGCATCAATAGATTTGATCCAATCTAGTGAGAGCTTGGAGGAAACTAATTGTGGGGAACTGACCACAAGGCCATTTTTCGAGTTTACGCATTCGTTTGCTCCATTTGCTGCAGTGGTAAGAATAGGGCATCCGCAAGCGATAGCTTCTAAGGAGCTGTTTGAGAATGGATCATATATTGTGGGTAAAATAAATAAATCTGCCATTTGATACCATGGACTGGTGTCTTCAACTGAACCGTAGAAAGTGACTTGATCTGAAACACCAAGGGAATCTATCGTTTTCGTGTAGATTGCAGGGTTACCTTTACCGATTACCCAAAGATGGCAAGGAGTCGCAGAATCAATTTCTTTTAACAATTTCAAGCAATGATAAAGGCCTTTTCGTTTCCAACCATTGGCACAAAACAACAAATTGATACCGGAGTCACTTAGGCCATATTCTATTTTCATTGCCTTCTTTTTTTCTTCATCAACATGAAAATATCGGTCTGAAGAATAGCCATTATGTATAACCTTCAGTTTACTTGGACTAATTTGGTATTCGGATTGCACTTCGTCCGCAACCAGCTTTGAATTAGACACAACAAATTTAGATTTCTGAATAGATTGATGCTCAAGAATCGGGGTGATAAGATGGTTAAGATTAGATTTTTCTTTTAGCCAACTTATTTTTTTTCTTCTTAACCAACATCGATGCACCCCATCACCCATTCTGAAAACATTTCCATGAACTCCCCGAGACATACTAAAAACAAGGGAATCTTTTCTACTGGATAAGAATTTATTGACTGAAAAAGCAAAAGATAGTGCTTTGAACCAACCTGGTCCTGAGTTACCAGTAATTCTAGTGCCCTCAAGTTCAGAACCCGCGTAAACGAGCGAAGTATTATAAAACTTACTAAAAGATTCTTCATAGCGCTTGGCAACATTTTCAGCACCACCGAAACCATCAAACTCTTTCCTTACGATGTAGAGTTTCTTTTGCTTTGGCATAAATGCGATTGAGTATTTTATAGATCTATAATGAAAATAGAACTGGAAGATTTCCACGAGGATATTATCGGCAAAGCCATGCGTGGTCTGGGGGTTGGGAAAAGCGAGATGGCAATGCGGACTGGCTCTGAAAGATCTGATATTGAAGCGATTTTATCCGGTGGAGTAAACGAAAGCTTAATTTGCTTAATGGCGGATGAGCTGAATTTAGATAAAGATAAACTGCTTCGTTCGGCACGCAAGGAGTGGTGCCCTGCACTAATTAAAGTAAAAGCCTTAAAGCAATTCAATCTTCCCTTTGGAGGGATGCATGTAAACGCGTACTTAGTATGGGATGAATTCACCAGAAAAGCATGGATATTTGATACGGGACCGGCAGCTGACCCGATAAATGAATTTATAGAAATGAAAAATTTAGAGATTGATGCCATCTTTCTTACCCACACGCACCATGACCATATCGCATGCTTGGATGATTTGAAGCAAAAAACCAGAAATCCACCCGTTTTCGTTCACAAATTAGAAGCCTTGGTGAACTGTAACTCAATTACGGAGGGTTTTAAGCATAGTTGTGATTCACTATCGCTAGAAGCGGTCCATACGCACGGTCATTCTATCGGAGGAACAACTTTTTTGCTTCAGAGAAAAAATGAAAATATTGCATTTGTTGGGGATGCAATTTTTGCTGGTTCTATGGGAGGAGGAATGATTTCGTACAAAGGTGCTTTAAGGACAAATCGAGAGAAGATCATGACCTTGCCCGAGGAAGTAATATTGTGTCCGGGACATGGCCCTATATCGACCATTGAGCAGGAAAAGAAAAATAACCCGTTTTTCCCCGAACATTGATCATTTACCTGGATTGAAGTCGGAAATTATCCAATCCTGATTCGCGACACAAATCCACGACTTCGGTAATAAATTTCAAGGGTGAATCTTCATCTGCTGCGATCAAGACCTGAACATCAGGAGATGTTTTAGCGACCTCGATCATGACAGTACTAATTTCATCCTTGTGGGATTCATTCCCGTTTAATCCGAAATTCCCATCTTTACTCACTGTAATCACAAGCTGTCCTTTAATTAAGTTCGAACCTGCGGTGTCAATTTGGGGCAACTTTACATTTAATGCACGCAAGTCTTGAAATTGCATGGTTACGAGGAAAAAGATAATTAAGACCATTAATACATCCACGAGCGGAACTACATCGATCCTAGGTGTACGGGTTCGTTTCATGTATTAATGAATGACATTATCTTGCTGGGGGTGAATGGCATCATTAATTCTGGCAGTGACCCAATTCAAAGAAACGGTTCTATTGTCTATTAATCTACAAAGGTAGGAGTGCCCGATCAAGGTAGGTATTGCAATTGCTAGACCTAGAATTGTAGTAAATAAAGCAAGCCCAATTCCTTCGGACAATGCATCTTTTCCTTCTGCTAGACTAGGCATTACCGAGAAAACCTGAACCAAACCTGTAACGGTCCCGAGCAAGCCAATCAAGGGGGCACCAGCAACTACAACCTCGAGGACATAGAGACCTCTCTCTAAGGCAGATACTTCAAGTTTCGCATAAGACCTTAAGGATTCGGGAGATGGTTTTTCATGAACCGCCACCCAAACAATTCTTTCGGCTGCTGAATATTGTTTCCATTTTTTATTTGGAAATTCACCGGACCTCAGTGCTTTTTCGACTTTTCGTGGGAAAGTTAGGCTTCTTCTGAGAGAAAAGAGTCTCTCAACTAGAACAAAAACAGCGAGTAAAAAACAGGCACCGAGAGGGTAGATAAAAATACCTGCATCATGGATCGTGAGAGGTGGTTTGAGGGAAAAGAAAATTCTCTCAATTCTTACCTCTACATTTTGTTTGCTGACAAGTAGGAGGTTTTTATTTTGAATTACATTATTGGAAGAGTTTTTGTCTTCGATAAATTGAGTTGAGTTCGTTAATTCATAAACAGAAAACTTACTTTCTAAGCAGGAATATACACCTGAAAGTTTAAGATCATTGGAACGAGGTAATAAAATACCAAGTTCGGACTCAGCAGGCAATGATATTACCTTTAAGTCATTTGCCTCCAGAGATTTAAGGAATAACTCTGTAGATAAGTAATCTTTTTTGTCGAGTGAAATAAATCCGGTCGTAAAAAGAAAAAGGAAAGCAAGGAAAACCAAATGGATTTTACGCACGATTCAGGAAATCAGGTGTAATTTAAAGTTCTAGAAACCCTTTCGATCTCACTATTTGCCTCAATGAGTTCATCCAATGGATCCCACATACCACGAATTAGAGAGTCTCGTGCTCCTTCATTTAAGGTAAACGGAAAAACTAAATTTTCGGATCGTAATTTGCACTCTATCAGATCAATTTTAAGCACTGCATCAGGATTGCCTATAACCAAGTCAGAAAGCTTCTTACGGTTTGCTTCATTCATGGAGAGGCATGGCATACCTAGATTAATTGAGTTGCCAAAAAAAATTTCGGCAAAATTTCCAGCTATAATTGCACGAAAACCAGCACGATAAATGGATTGAGGCGCATGTTCACGTGAGCTACCACAACCAAAATTTGCTCCAGATATGATAATAGATGCATTTTGGTAGGCGGGATCATTCAGTGAATGAACCTTTGGTTTTCCATCCTCATCAAAGCGAACATCATGAAAAAGATATTCTCCCAATCCATCAAATGTCACACACTTCATGAACCGTGCAGGTATAATTCGATCGGTATCAATGTCGTCCCCTAGTACACAAATTCCTTTACCAGTAACTTCAGTAATCTTCGCAAGCGCCATATAATTTAATCTCTAGGAGTTGAAAATTTGTCTTGAATCTGTAACTACACCACAAATTGCTGCAGCCGCAACCATGGTTGGACTCATCAGCATTGTTCGACCTGTAGGGCTTCCCTGTCTACCCTTGAAATTTCGATTGCTGGAACTGGCGCAAAGCTGATCGCCGATTAATTTGTCAGGGTTCATTGCTAAGCACATGGAACACCCTGCATTTCTCCATTCAAAACCAGCTTCAATAAAAACCTTATCAAGTCCTCTTTGTTGGGCTAATTTACTCACTATTTGAGAACCTGGAACTACTATTGCTTTCACACCTTCCTTGACTTTTTTACCATGAATTCGGGATGCGACCTCTTCTAAGTCTGACAATCTCCCATTTGTGCAAGATCCAATAAATGCGACATCAATGGGTATACCCTTGATGGGTGTTCCACCTTCCAACTGCATATACTCAAGGGCTTCACGGACACTTTCTTGATCCGATGGGTTAACCTCGCTCACGGAGGGGATACTTTCATCGATTGATACAGCTTGTGCCGGATTGATTCCCCATGTTACCGTAGGAGATATTTCGCCGGCATCAATCGATACCACATCATCATAAGAACAACCCTCATCTGAGGCAAAGTCTCTCCATACTTGAACAGAAGAATCCCAGTCTTTATCTTCAGGGGCATAAGGTCGGCCTTTTAAATAATCGAAAGTCTTTTCATCTGGATTCACATACCCTACCCGAGCTCCACCTTCAATGGACATATTGCAAGCAGTCATTCTTTCCTCCATAGAAAATCCATCAAACACAGTCCCGCCATATTCATACGCAAAGCCAGTGCCACCATTAACCCCAAGTTTACGAATAATATGAAGAATAACATCTTTAGCATAGACCCCAGGTTCAAGTTTGCCATTCACTTCGATTCGTCTTACTTTAAGAGGATTAAGAGCCATGGTTTGGGTTGCGAGTAGGTCTCGGACTTGACTGGTCCCTACCCCGAAAGCAATGGCACCAAAAGCACCATGGGTAGAGGTATGGGAATCACCACAGGCAATGGTCATTCCAGGTTGAGTTAATCCTTGTTCGGGGCCGACAACATGTACAATTCCTTGCATTCCAGACCCAACATCAAAAAAAGTTATTCCAGTCTCATCACAGTTTTTTCGTAATTCCTTAATCATCGCATCCGCTAGCGAGTCTGAATAAGGTTCGCTAGACTCATTCGTTGGAACAATATGGTCAACCGTAGCAAAAGTCCTTTCGGGATAGCGAACCGATAGGTTTTTCTCACGAAGCATACCAAAGGCTTGCGGACTGGTAACTTCATGAATTAAGTGTCGCCCGACAAATAACTGTGTTTGTTCGTTTGAAAGAGTACCAACAGTATGAGCCTCCCATACTTTCTGAAATAGATTTTTTGAACTCATGTAAGGATTAACTATATACTTCGCATTCAGACCTGCAAGTTCAATGCCCCTGTGTAGGTAATTATCGATCAGGATTTAAGTATGTTTTTCTTAATCGACGGTCACTGGAAGAGAGTTTTTCATCTAAGCCTTTTTCCTTTCTGGATCGCTCGTCAAAAAACCTTTTGAACGAAGCAGCATTTCTCCGTTGTAATTCAAGCACTCGATCCATTTGAGAACTAATCGTTGCATCATTTTGGAAATTATTCGGAAGATGTTCCTTGGATGAAATCAAAATTTCTAGAGATTGATCTTTTTTCTCAAGAATTTCTTCGATTGTATCTAAATGTTTGGCAGCGATCGCCTGGGTCTCGGCATGCAACAAATTTTCGTGCGTATCCAACGCAACCTTAAAGAGTTCAAAAAGATTTCCCTGGGTAGCCAAAATTAGCTAATCAGGCTTGCAGGGATATAGAACCGGACTGCTGATCCCCGGATGCACGACCGTCGGGGTTCTGAGTAAGCATTTCTGCCCATGCCTCTCGTAATTCTGAAATTACTTTGTCCGCTTCATCAATAGGTTCTACTTTTTTCTGTAAATTGGCTTGCTGGAGTTGATGCAAAACATAATCGTAAAGCCTGTAAAGCGTGCCAGGGAGTTCACCAGGAACCGACATATCAAGGGAAGACTGGAGCTCGGTGACAATATTTTGAGCTTTGATGAGATTATTATTTATCATCTCATTTTTCTTGGTCAGATCTTCTTCTTCAAAGCCTCGTCTTGCTGTGGCTGAGAATTTAAGGTAGCCATCGAAAAGCATAAGTACAAGCTTGCCAGGAGTCGCTGTCTGTACGGACTGAGCCTTATAAGACTTTGCTATTTTATCGTACTGCACAGGGATTAAAAATGTGAAATGACTCGTAGGTCAAATGCCTTCAACGTCAATTAATTTGTCAGCAAGAGCCTCGATGGCTTGATCATTTAACCAGTCGGGATCGTCCAAGAGTGCTTGAGCACGAGCAATTGCATCCGTACGAATTTCAGATTGAGCGTCATTAGCCTTTTTACTTATCTTTGACAGGTCAGTCAAAGAAACATTGGATTCTGAAGCTTCGTTAGAAGAAGTCTTGACCTGAGACGCGGTGCTCAAAGAATTAACAACCTTAGCTTCACTAAGATTTATTCTGCTAGGGGTTTGATCGTATCCTTGAATTGAATCCATAAATGATAATAAAGCTAAATATGTGCCAGAATGTGGGTTTGTGCAACTAAATAAGTTTATCTCAAAGGCATCGTTGAGAAGATGGTGGAGGCTATATATTTCGAGAATGCACGAGGAGACTGAAGAATGCTTCCCTTTGTTCTATTGGATAATGCACGAACTTGCGAGCTTTCCTGGAAAATGGAAGCCCCAAGAATAATGCTCGAATGTCCGGCGTCGAAGGTTTCGTCAATTGCCCAGAGGAATTCGCCTGATTTTATGTCGACTAGCTTCGACCGAACAGAAAGGGAAATCGGACGGTATGGGTTGTAAGAGCTTAAATCAGTGAAAAGTACTGCATTCGCAGCGGTTTCAGTCTCAAGGCTTTTCAAAAAGCTTTCCGGGAGGGTGCCAGAAGAGGAGAACCTACTTTGTCCAAAATTTCTCTTCATGTAACCGGGATCGAGGATAATCGTCTCAAAGATTCTTTCTTGTGCTAATTCTTGTTGGAAAACTTCATCGACAAAATCTAAAAGCGTAGAGTCCGGATCTGGATAATAAGCAGGTAAAACTGCAACCCGATTGAGATAGGCAGGCAGTCTTTCTGTAGGATATAAGTTTTGGGGAATAAAAGGTTCGGCTTTTGCTACCACCTTTTCTTCTTCGAATTTTCTGCATGAAGAAACAAAGAGAGTCGCGATAATAGGTAGGATTAAAAATCTCATTACTTTTTGTTGTTATTATTGTTGAACGAACTTTGCAGGGTTTGCATTTGAGTATTAATCTTGGATTGCATTTCCTCCATACGCATAAATCCGGCTCTCAAGGTTTCCTCCCTTTGCTCAAGGTAATACTCTAAGTCTTCGATGCGGTCGTCCAATCTTTCATTTTGACTCTTTATACTATCCACATGGGTGGTGTAAGCACCTTTATATCCAGAGTCGCTATCACCGTTAAGAAAGGAAGTGATGAAATCCTCCACGGAATAACTCAAGCCCTGATACTTTCTTTGTGTATTGGTGTTCGAGTCAAAAGCCAACTCTACCGGAGCTTCTGAGAAGAAAGCTTGTACCTTCTCCGGTTCATCCTCTAAAGCCTGCAGAAGCATGGCTGAATTTTTGACCTGAAGGTTGTCTGACCCAATCCCAAAGTCCAATCCAAGGTTTGATAACCGAAAGGAGCTGTATGTAGGTGTACTAGACTCCCATGCTGACCCATTCCATTTATAAAAGGCCGAAAGCCCACTGCCATTATCATCTAGCACCTTAATTACATAACCGGTATCACTTATTCCTAAATTAAGCTGGGTGGAGATGGCATCAATTTCTGTATTGGAGCCATCATTTGAATTAACAACTAAATTGGAACCGTCTGTTGTAGTACCACTTTCAGAGTGGGCGGTTGAGTCCCCGAAAACAATTTTCCTTAACTGTCCACCAAGCCGACTGATTTCGAGGTTACTTGAAAACCTACCCGCAGTAACATTATCTCCATCATTGGTGATTGAAACCAAACTGTCTATATAATCCTGGGCATCATTAAATTCTTCAATAAATTTATCAATTGCCTTCTTGGCGGCAGTTGCGTCCTTCGCTACGGCAAAGCTGGCACTCCCACCAATGGAAACATTGGCAACATCAAAAATTATGCCTTCATAGCCATGTTCATCCTGTGAAAATTCAGTCTTGGTGCTGTAGACTCTTTCCCCTCCGTTCACCCGGACAATAGAATTTTCCCCGAGTTCTTCCTCAAATGAACGGCCTACTCCAAGGATTATCTGTTTCCATTCTGCACTTGCGGAGGAAGGTTTGTCCGACGGGGAGCTACTGTGTGCTTGCCAGTAAGTTACCTCAGTTCCTTCGGTATATTTAACCAAATCACCTTTTTCATAACTCACTGAAGAATCATATTCATCACTGACTGCACTTGGGGCAGCAAGTCCCATTAAGTTGAGTAAATTACCGGCTCCAACATTTGCGGAAGATAACGTATCCCAGTTATCTGACTCATGGAGCACAATGCCAATGGAACCCGAAGTTTTATTTTTTAGCACAAAACGATCACTGACTGGATCGTAGTACATGTCTACATTGGCTTCGGACCGATTAACCCGGTCAATCAAGGTTGAAAGCGTGTCATTGTTGACATCGTAATCAATTCTTACTGCTCCCTCCCCTTCTCCGATAAAGAAATTTCCAAGACCTGAAGTCAGACCCGTGAAAGCATCGCTGAAATTTGCATTCGCCAAGGTGGCGGAAAGGTCCAAGTTACCAAGTGGACTGCTACTGGTTAATTGTTTCTCCTGTAATATGGACCAGTGGCCTGTATTTTGATCAGGTGGTGGAACATCATAGCGACTCCAATACTCGGTATCCGTAAACCTACTTTTATTCGCCTGTTCAGAAATACTAACCGCAGAGATGGTGGAACTATCAGCGATTAAATTCCAATCTCCTTCACTCCCTGAAATCCCGGGCTCGTTGGTAGTTATGATCGTAGCTTCAAAAACCTTACCATTATGCAGTACATAGTCGCCTACATTCGCACTACCACTCCAAGCATCATAATTAAAGTTGGAATCAGAGGGAAGCCCATTCTCAAATGCGTCTCGATTTCCTTCTGTTCCATCTCCAGCATATGAACCAACTGCACCTACATGAGCCCATAGGGAATAGTCTACGCTGGTTAATGCATTGCCCGCACCCGTCGAATCAAATCGATTCATTCCTGGAGCCACTTCTTGCCAATAGTTCGAATCAAAATCATCTCGGCCATTGGCTTGGGCAATTTCTGACCAATAGGAATCATTTGTGATTGAAAGATCCGCTTTCGCCCAAAATGAGTCCACTAAATTCCCGGAGCCAAGATCACCCAAATCGTTTATACTACTGGTTACATCCGTCCAGTCAGCGGCATTAAAAGCAGCTGCACTAATATTGGTGTTCGCCTCGAGGAATTGGCTACCCGAAAGGATAATATCTCCACTTTCATAATTATCCGTATCTGAAAATGAGCCCACCTTATCCCATGCACTCGTGACGGGGGTGTAATAATTGGATTCCGCAACCGCCGTTCCTTGTTGCCCGAAGACTAATTTGGATGCTGTCCCCCAACCATTTCCAGTGCTGTATAATGTTGTATCCGAAGTTCCACCATGTGCAACTGCAGAAGTTTCACTGGTCAGTTGATAAGCTCTTCCCTGAATGTAGGCAGTTTGGGGGACTCCATCTGTCCAGCCTTGGGCACCAACTGCAGTAGGATATCCGCTTACAGCTGAGTAACCAGACCAATCTACGCTTCCGGCAATAAAACGATCTTTTGTAGAACGAAAAAAGGAACCGTCCGCAGCCTTTACCACATCTCCAGCTTGATAAGCACTGGTAGGCACTGTTCCGGAGGGATTCGTGGACTGATCCACTACATGGCTCCCGCTGTCCACGCTACTAAAAGAATCGATCTTGTAGGTTTCGAGATCCACAAGCAATTCGTACGATTTTGCACCATGCCGAACCTTATCTCCTATATTTATTTGCGTTCCATCCCAGGTTGAACTTGGAATCGCGGAGACTGCCTCGTAAAGAAACCCCTGATTGTATACTCGATCCCCTGCGATATAATTTGTATAGGAGTCGTATTGGTTCTCCAACGAAACTCTTTCATAAAGTTTACCATTAAATTCAGCATAACTCCTTGGGTCTCCGGGTGATACGAAAGAATTAACATCATCCGATCGAAGCCAAGCTTTGGATTCATCCCCAGCATTAAAAGTGGAAACCCCACTTCCAGCCTCAATATCTGCATCCGTCCACTCCGTGGTGCGACTTAAGAGCCGCATAGCTTGCAAAAAATTGGAAGTATCTGTGGATGATCCAAGAACGGGTAACTTACTACCTGCACCCGGAAGTTTCTCCCCGGAATCGATCACAATTTTGTCACTTGCTGCTTCATAGGAAACGGTGACAGCGGATGAATCATTTTCTGGATTCACACCAGCAATAGTGCTTACTTGTGCATTGATGTCATCCAGCAAATCCTGAAGGGTTATACTCAAGCTAGTGATATTGAATGTTCTACCATCAATGGTAAAAGTTCCTTCAGTAATTGCCGTATGTAACGGTAGGTTTTGCAGGCTTTGAGTGGGATCAATGCCACCGCCCAATTTTTTGGAAGATCGATTGGATGAAGACATCTCCGTTTTGGTCGCTAGGGACTCAACCGATATTTCAAATTCACCGGTAATGGCTCCTGCATTTGCGGTTGCCACTAATCCGGAGGAATTCCCAATCGCACCAACTTTTCTAGCTTGAAATAAATCTTCGTCCTGAAGGGCTTTACTTGATGTATTCAAAGCATCCAGTTGGCTCTTTAAGAGATCAAGGTCTGAGATTTTTTCCTCGTTTCTTTGTTTTTCTGCAATAAGCCGATTTTGCGGAACTCTTTCAAGCTCAATGAGTTGGTCCACCACGGGAGCCCAGTCAAAGCCAGAGGCCAAACCAGTCAGTTGAAGTTCAGAACCCATTTGTTATATTGCAAAAAAATAACTTCTTGTGAGCGATCAAATTCAGAAGTTTAGGATGTAGATAAAAGTGCACGCCTACGTGTAGCATGAATGATGCCAGTGAAGACTGAAAAAGGGCCCTACACAGCTGAGGTTTCTGGATGAAAGATTTTCCTGTCCATCTCCTGAAGTAACCAATGGCAACCTTCACTGATGGCCCAGAAGTACTCTTTATTTCTTTGTACGGCAGCCCAGTTCTTATTCGGAAAATCAATATCCCGTGCTAATCTGCGGTATCGAATGACTTCGCCTTTGGTCTTACCTTCAAATAAAACGCTCCAAAAGTCTTTATTTTTATCAATTGTTTTATTGATCTCATTAGCATCAGTTAGCAATTGAATAATGGCTTTATTTTCGGAATAATTAAGATCGGAATATTTTTCCGGAAGTTTCTCAGTATTCCATGCCGCCTTGAATGATTTTTCGAAAATCTTGCGAATATGCTCCCGACAAGGTCTAAAAATATCTTCCAGAAAAGGGGTAGAGGTTTGATTCTTTAAAAGAGCCAGAATCTTTTCTTCAAAGACCACACTTGAGGTTTGCCCGATCCAAGCCATGGCATCCTGATAATTCATGTACGGGGCACCGCGAATTCGAGCACCAGTTCTTGCAAGGTTGCGGTACTCTACCCCACTCTGCTCGCCAATAAACTGCTCAAAAGTCTTAAGGTAAACAAAAAGCCTGCCTTCGACCAAGACTAGTTCTTGAGTGTTACCTGGCAATCGATGGCCCTGGGAAATACTTGAATAATGGCCGCCATAATCTGAGTAAGCCGAGTCATCGGTGTAGTAACGACCGTCATCCCGAATACACAAATCTTGTCCTACGAATAAAACTTTTTTAGACCCAAGCAGTCTGGAAAGATCAAGAACACAACCCGAAACCGTACCTTTTTCCATGATTGGGCTGCCGGGCGGCTTGGCCATATACTTCTTAACGAGGTCAACGATCGGATTAAAGGTGCACCACGAGAGAATCCTGCCATCAAAAAGGCGAACAATTTCTGGGTAAGCACTAAAGGGACATGCCAAAGTTAAACCAGCCACATCAACCCCTTTAAATCCAGCAAGGGTTGGTTCCTGCGGGTCAGCGGTAAAAACTAAGTGTGGTTTGATTCCGTTGTTAAGGAGCTTTCGAAGTGGACTGTTGCTGCAGACAATTATGGATTTATCCTGCACCGATTTTAGGAAATCAATCGATTCATCAAGGGAGGGTCCCGCCCCTACCAGAATGAATGGGATATCCTTCATTCCATCTCCGATTTCACTTACATCCGGGGAGGGGGCCATAATCGGCAAATTCTCAAAAGTATTTCCCTGTATTATTGGAGCGGTTCGCAGGTTAACTTCCATCATCGGTCGAACCACCAAGTATTGCCTGACCAGTTCATTTCTCACCCGGTCATAATATGCCTCATTCAAAGAATGCAGGGGAGAGAAAATCACCATATTTATCTCTTGGATTTCGGAAAGAGCTGCGGTTTGAATATCACGAAAGAAGTTCTCATCTGGCTCACCCACCCCGAGCATAAAGCGCTCGTTCGCTAATAAACTAGAACAATCGAAGCGGGTGAGGGTCTCCCTAAGTAAGGCAGGGTCTTCTTCAGCGACGATAAAATGAGTGCCACCTGAAGAATGATCCAGAAAATGTTGAACATGGGAGCCATCTCCAAATCCAGAAATCGCATAGAGCGACTCCTTTGCTAATTCTAAACCATCCATCCACCTTCTTAATAATTCTTCGCGACTTCCTGAGCCGTATGTAAGGAAAGCCTCCCCTCTCCGTTTCGTTAAAAGAGTACAAGAACCTTCCCTATCCTGATATTGAAAAGATATCGGTGCTTTGGAACTAATATCCATAATCCGGTTGTAAACACTTGGGAAGCGAGCCCTTAAAACCTTCAAGTTAGCCGGTAAAATCGAAGGATTATTCATCGTGTTGCCCCATCGGTTACTTTTTTCTTCAAGTAGGGAATAGACTCGTTTTTCAAAAAAGTCTTCCCCTCTTTAAAGATTGAAAGGAAACCTCCGGATAATTCTTGTGACAAATCAGCCGGGCTCCCTTTTTCAAAAGCAATCAGGATTTTATCCAGAGCATCTGCTTGTTCCTGGGAAATTCTTTCAAATTCCTGCTGCCAAGGGGGATGATAGGTCTCAACATAGGGAGTTAAATTATCCAGTAATTCCGCAAAAGGCTTAATTTTATTGATTAATTGATCCATCCGCTGAAACACTTCAGACCAACGAGTTTTTAATACATTGCAAGCATAGGCAAGAAATTCCTCTTCCACATGAATCAAATGCTTCATGGTTTCCATGATTAATCGCAAGGTAAGTTCATGATGAGTCTGGGTAGAAACTTCAATTGTTTTAAAACTGGTTGGATTCCTTTCTTCCCGTAAGGAATCTACCCCGTCTACCACAAAAGCAACCACAACTCTACCCTGTCCCGCCAAAACACCCACCAATAAGTCGTACACCTTATTTGGCTCTGACGGTATACCGTCGTCAAAAACGACCTCTTCCTGATCCACGGTCACACTTGGCATAATATCAAAACACTACATCAATTATTATCCCCATCAATCAAATTTCATGAGTAAAAAATAATTTTTTAAATTATTTTTTATACTTCTAATAACCAATTACTTACGAGATATAAACTGCTCGTATTTAAATTTTATTTCTTTTTTTCCTAAAGCGGAAACCGAATCTACCGATTATCCAAAGCGTCGAAGACAAGGAGGTCAACGGCAAGAGTCGAAAGATTCTTCTACATAATCCCAATTGAGCGTCAAGGAAGACGCTTTCACAAGTCAAGGAGGACAAAAAAGTGAGTATAGTCATAAATTCAAACATGGCAGCGTCTTATTCAGCGTTGAACATGAGTCGTGCAAATAATCTTTTAACAAAGAGTTTGCAGCGCCTGTCTAGCGGCAAGCGTATTGTTTCCCCCGCGGATGACGCGGGTGGTTTAGCCGTCGGAATGAAGTTGCAAAGCAGCTTGAAAAGAGCGGCCGCGTCGAGGATGAACACCCAAAACGGTACTTCGTTCTTACAAATGCAGGATAGTGTTATGAAAGTTGCCGGCGAAATATTAGATCGCATGGCAGAGTTAAAGAGCTTTCATAATGACATTTCCAAGAATGCTGCGGATCGCGAAACTTATAACCATGAGTTTCATGAGCTCCAAACTGAACTTAATTCACTTAAGTCTCAAAAGTTTAATGGAGTTTCTCTGTTTGCAACTGTAGAACCCGACAACAACCCTTTAAAAATCATCACTTCCGATGATGGCTTGGGTGAACATATTGAATTGTCCCGTACCGGACTCTTTGAAAACTTAAAGTCTAAATTCGGAGCCGATGGCGTACTTAATTCCGGTTCAAACGGTGAATATCGTCAACTGGTAGGCAACTTCACTGCCGATGGTGGTCTTACTGATGCTGACCCCGGAAAAACTTCCCGTTCCTATGTGAGTGGCGAAGTGGTCTACAAAAATGGTGCTTCCGCAGGAACTTCTGGTTATTTCATGGCTCTCACTGATGTTGCCACTGGTATAAGAATTGAAGATACCGCTGATTCAAGTTCCAAGTGGATTCGAATCGCGGACACTTCCGGTCTTGGTTTTGCAGAATCCCATCCAACTGCAGAGCTCTACAACCACGCCAATATTCAGTACAACTCAGATGGCGAACAATTCGCTTATTTAGAAGGAGATGTAGTTAAGGTGCAGGCACACTATGAAAGCCCAGGAAGCTATATCTATTTGGAAGCACAGAGTGATGTTCCTCGAAACATTAGCCTCGAACAGTTATTCTCCAGTGATAACGGCTATGTTGGTGCCAATGGATTCTTCAATTATGTTGGAGAAGACAGTTCTACAGACAACTACGGTATCAATAAACCAACTACGGATTTTGTTCGTACCAATGCAAACTTGGCCTCACCAACATCCTTTACATCAAGAAATGCAGCAGCAACCACTCCCTATGTTGCAGCAGTTGCAGGGTCGGCCACTTTTCCTACAGCGGCAACCCAGATCAGTAGTGATCTATATGACTTGATGGTAGCAAATTCAACAGATAGCTACACGCCTGATGTTATAATTGATTCCTCAAACGGTACAGACATCTATCAAGTTGCATCGAATTGGGATATTTCCCTATTTGATCCAAATATAACCAACAAGGAAGGCGATATCGTATTATATAGGCATACGGATGCAGCAGGAGCCATAACTAATCATATCCTTGAGCTGAATGACATGGTCAATGGAAATTGGTCTGCCAAAGGGTTCAATACCGATGAATATGTTTTTCATGATGGCGTCTGGCATAAAGCAGATGCTGCAACTGCACCCACTGCAGATGACATCCCTTACAATCCTGATTATTTGAGTTTGTTTAATGTCAATACGGCTTACTCCGAAGGGGAAGCGATTCGTAACGATGACACAGACAAATTTGTCAAAATTGCGAACGCCAACATGCGAGGTGCTTGGGTTTCAAGCAAAAGCTACTTTGCGGATACCACGCAGGTTGCCGGGCAACAACAGCCTGTAGTCCAAAGAAATGGTGCTTTTTACGAGTTGGCATTTGATCACCATGGAACATGGGACGGATCTATTGCTATAAACGCCACCGGCGACACCGTTGAATACGAGGGAAAGATTTACGCATCACAAGCTGCACTTGCAGTTGGTGGTGGCGGAGTCAATACAGCTGGCACAAATACAACTCTTAATCCAGAAGCAGACATTGCAGCTGGTAACGGAAATTGGACTTTGGTCGGAACTGCTACTGCAGCAGCTACTTTAGCGGCAATGACAGCAGCTGGAACTGCGACTGATGTGGCAGCTACCGCAAGTGCCGCTACTTCGGGTGATTACTTCAGTCTATCCTTGTGGCAACATAATACCACTGGTGCAGTTGCTCAAACCCCAGTTCTAGACACCGCTGCGTTCACCGACAGAGGCGACGAGTTCGAAGATATTACTAATACTAGTATCTGGACCAAGACCCACTATGGTGAACTGCAAAACCGGACGGTTGGTACTAATTATACCTATGGGGATAATATCTACTACCAAGGTAAGCACTACATCTACACCTCCAATTTGGATTCCAACGATCCAATCTATGTGAGCCCGTCTGATGACAGTTACACTGAATTCGACGATCTGCTTCGTCTTGGTGCGATTCGTGAGCTTCCTATGTATGTTGATAACATTGGAGGCGGAGGTGGGGCAGACCTCCCCGAAGGCATCTACTATCGCCCGAACCAAGACCTCAGTTTCGTGGACCGTCTTCCGAATACT
>DEYT01000015.1:0-939 GCA_002364975.1 Opitutia bacterium UBA3151
TAGTTAATGGATTGAGAACAAACATTTGCAATTTCAATTAAGAGATCGCATGGATTATGTTTTTGGATTCAAAGAAATTAAATTTTTTTAAAAAAGCTTAAATTTTGTTCGGATAAATTATCTGAGATTATTCACGGATTAGGATAGTTGAACCAAAACAATCGCGATGTATATGAGACCCATGCAGAATCGCTCATTCTTTTTCTGATGGATTCTTTGGATTCCGCTTTCCTAGGGATAATCTCCAAAATTAGTTATTCTGTTGAGTTGATATCTAAAAATTTTATCCTTAAGTAGATCTTTCACCGAAAATATTTAATTTCCACGGATTGAATAATTCATGTTTGCTGGCAAACCTGTTGGATTCTGAATGCGGATTGATCTAGGGATGCTAGAAAGTCACTTGCAAGAATTATGCGATAGGGTTGAACCATATGGAGTTCATTTTTGTCTAGAACAATGCAAATATTTTGTTATTAATTAGTATTGAAATCTATCCCAATCTATGAATTATACATTGTCGAATTGAATTTCTAATATGCTTAGACTCCATTAAAAAAATAATTCTTTCTTGAATTCGCCCATGCTCACTGCTAACATAAAATCGATTTATCTGTCTTTCCGTACAAGATGTTTAAATCGTTGTGTCGCATTACCAAATTTCTCCTCAAAATTGACTTACTTAAATTTTGAGGCAAACCAAAACCCAAAATAAATCCTAATCGTGAAATATAAAACTATCACATCAGCCTTATTATTACTATTTTTTCCATTGCTTGCATTTGGGGAAAGCCATGGAGCGAAGTCTGTTGCTTTGGATCCTAACGACTTTGTCGGCGTTAGTTTCTGGCTCGCAACAGCAATGATGCTTGCGGCAACCGTATTCTTCTTCATTGAGCGCGATCGCGTGAAAGGTAAGTGGAAAACTTCTCTTACTGT